>JAYTOH010000027.1:0-11754 GCA_043747895.1 Amoebophilaceae bacterium | reverse complement strand
TTTTGGCAATCTTTGTAATGGGTTATTATGTGGTGGTTTTAGACAACAACATAAACCCTGTGGAAGCAGTGGCAGAATACGTGCAATTTATAACTGTTATCGTGGCTTTATATATGGCAACGGGGGGAATTGCAATTACAGTACATGCACAGGGCACTCCTTTTGTCAATACTATTTTTCTTTTATCGGGTGCCATCATAGCCAATTTAATTGGAACCACAGGAGCATCCATGCTTTTGCTTCGTTCGTACTTGCAACTCAATAAGGGACGTATAAATGCCTACCATATTGTATTTTTCATATTCATAGTAAGCAACGTAGGAGGCGCATTAACGCCTATTGGAGATCCTCCCTTGTTTTTAGGATTTCTAAAAGGTATTCCATTTGCTTGGGCTGCCAAACACAATTTACTGCCTTGGGCCACCGCACTGCTTGTACTTTTGGGTTTATTTTATAGAATAGATGCTCAAAATCAAACACGCTTTATAGCCCCAAAAAACAAAAAGAGGCAATCGGTCTTTGGTATTGTTTCGGTGCGTGGCAGCCGAAATTTTATTTGGATTGCAATCATCATTGCTGCCATTTTTTTAGATCCTAATGTATTGAGCTGGGTACCTAGCATAAACTATCATGGACATTCTATTTCTTTTGCACGTGAACTAATGCTGTTGATGGTAGCGCTATTTGCTAGGATTACAATAGACAAAGAAAGTCTTCGGTTAAATAGTTTTAGTCTTGAACCTTTACGAGAAGTATGCTTGATTTTCATTGGCATTTTTGGAACCATGATTCCAGCGTTGGAATTAATTGGTGGCTTTGCACAATCTGATATGGGCAAACAATTGCTCTCGCCTTCTACTTTATATTGGGGAACAGGTCTTTTTTCATCTTTCCTCGACAATGCACCCACTTACTTAAATTTTGCAACGGCTAGTATGGCTGCTCAAGGAGCAAGTATTGCATTGGTTTCAAATGTGCAGGCATATGCGGCGGGGGGGGTGTATCCTCATTCGGTGCTGTGCCTGAAAGCCATTTCTGTCGCTTCGGTTTTTTTTGGTGCCATGACGTACATTGGAAATGGTCCTAATTTTATGGTGAAAGCGATCGCTGAACAAGAAGGCATATCCATGCCTTCTTTTGGGAAATACATCTTACGGTTTTCAGTGCCTCTTTTGCTGCCGGTACTGCTGCTCGTTTGGGTGTTGTTTTTTTGTGGAACAACTTGATCGAAGCGCTGTTCCAATGCTTTTGAGCAGGTCCACCACGCATGCAAAACGTTATGTTTTAGTTGGCACAACGCTGCCTTGAGTTGCTCTTTTTCTTTGTATATATGTTTAAGAATGGTCCGGTACTACGCCTTGTAAGCACGGCTGTTTTAAGCATTGGTGTTGCAACAACTATATGGTATGCTACCAGCATCTATGCAACCTTGCCATGCAAGTGCGTTGTTATACAAATTGAAACACGGGATGATCAAAATTTCTTAACAAGAACACAATTGCTGGAACTGCTTGAAAAAAGGCATCAAGCCCCGCTAGTAGGTACTGCATTAAAAAAGATCCATGCGTACAACATCAAAAAACAGTTGGAAAGCCTCCCATTGGTTAAGCATGCATCAGTTGTGAAAACGTGGCAAGGCACATTAACCATTGGTATAACGACGAAATGTGTATTGGCCCGATTGCTAACAAAACATGGAGAACGGTTTTATGTAGACGAACAGGGACAATTGGTGAACGCACAAGCCTTGCCTCTGCACCGGTTGTTGGTCGTAGATGGCATAGACCTGTACCAACTGCAAGCCAAAGGTGGAAATTTAAATGCGTGCTATCAAGGCTTGCTGGAGGTCTTGGATTATCTACGCATGGATCCTTTTTTGAGCCGACAAATTACGAGCTTACAAGTTTTGAAGGACCAAAAACTTGTTTTTGGAACACAAGTAGGCAACCATCGTATAGAGTTTGGCAATGCGGATAACAGTGCAGAAAAGTTTCAGAAGCTTAGGTTGTTTTACAAATATGTCGTTCCCTATAAGGGATGGGATGCGTATCATAAGGTCAACTTAATATTTAAAAACCAGTTGGTTTGTTCGTAAGCACACCTTTCAAAGCAATACTGAAACCGATTCAAAGATTTGAAAGGCATTGCCAATTTAGCATAGCTAGTCCGCCCTGAAATATTGTATATTTATTTACTAATCAATATAAAATTCCTTAAATTTCTATCAAGAAACAACCAAACAAACGGCTGATGACAAAATACGTACACAGTTTACTAGTCTACTATCTATAAGTAAAAAACTTATAAACCAGACGAAAAAAAGCAAGGATAAGGTCTATAGTATCCATGAGCCCTCTGTCTACTGCATGAGTAAGGGGAAATCAGCTAGACCCTATGAATGGGTTGCAAGGTGCAATTTACGTTGACTCATAAACAGGGGTTAATCGTATCCACGGAAGCTTTACACCCGAATATGTACGATGGACATATCTTGCATAAAAGTTTATTACAGGCAGAAAAACTATCTGGTACTAGGTCAAGTGCGCCTTTGTAGACAAAGGTTATAGAGGACATAACATACCTAATAATGCGTGCAATGTATTTATAAGTGGCACTAGAAGAGGCCTAACGCCTGTGCTAAAAAAAGAACTAAAAAGAAGATCTGCTATTGAACCACATATTGAACACATGAAAACGGATGGCAAATTAGCAGTCAACTACTTGAAAGGCATTCTAGGAGATAAACTCAATGCCATCCTATGTGCCATTAGCCACAATCTACGACTGATTACAAGAAAAGCCTTTCTAATTCACACTTAATCAACAAAATTACTTATTAAGTAGCTAAATCGGGACCTTATATTTCGTATCGATCCACACTGGTTTGGTTGCAGTAGCAAAAACAGTAGCATGGGTATGCTAGAAAATGATACTGCCGATCAAAAATCTTTTTCATTGTAGATATTTCAGGGCCGACTATCTAGGTTTCTTGCACCGTGCTTGCTTCCTTCAATGCTTCTTCGATTTGGATGCTCCACGTTGCCAACTGCTGTATGCATGCTGCAGACCGTTTGCTGTTTGCACTTTGTAATTTTAGCTCCTCTACAAGACAATCAAAAGAAACCATAGCCAGCAAATCTTGTTGGTCTTGAATGCCAAATTTTTTTTGATGCGTTCGAATGCGTTCCTCCAATACGAGTCCTGCTTTGCGTACAAAGGTTTCGTCTGCTGGATGCACCTTTATGGGATAAATTCGATCGCAAATTTTAATCTTTATGGAGAGTAATTCCATAGGCTTTTGCTCATTTTCTTGATTTAAGTTTGCTCAAAATAGCTCAGACAGTGGTCTATTTCCTTAATATAAAAGTTGATTTCTTGAATCAAAGCGTCGTTGTAAGTAGACAAGAGATGCTTCCGTTGCGTACTGGATCCCGTTGTTTGTGCAGTGCCCAATGCTTTGTACGGTTGCAGACCCTCCTTCAATAGTTGATTCTCTTGCATCAACTGCTTAATTTGTTTTTGATCGCGTGTGTGACGCTGCAGCAGTTGCATGAGTAGGGTTTCGAACCGTTGGAACACAAGCGTTTCTTTTCCCTGAGGGTCTTTATCTGCGGATAATGGCATGTAACACACGTTCAAAAACTTGCATCAACTGTTGCATCAGTTTGTCGATATTTTTATCTTCTAATGTCTTTGTTTGATCCTGTAATACAAATCGAATGGCATATGATTTTTTCCCAGCAGGCAACTGTGCTCCTTGATATACATCTACTAAATCCATGGCACGAATGGTTTTATACCCCTGTTTTTGGACCAAATCCTTGATGGATTGAAATGAAACAGGTTGGTCTAAAACCAGGGAAAGGTCTCTTGTGACAACAGGAAATCTAGACACGGGCGCATAGGTGGGAGCGACTTTCTGCACTGCTAGCAACTGGTTCCAATTCATTTCTGCAGTAAACACGGGTTGTTCGATGCAAAAGTGCTGCAAGATGGAGGGATGTACCGAACCAAAGGTTACCATATTTGTTCCGTTATGCGTCGCTTGCGCAGCTTGTTCGTAATAAGGATGGGTTATCGGTGCATATGTAAGATCCGCTATGCCTAGTTTGGTTGTGATTTGTTCCACCATATGTCGTACACTTTCCAAGCGAATAGGGCCTAACTGACGCACCCAGTTGCATGCTTCGGTTTCTCCAGTAAGCCAGAGGGCCAATTTTTTTGTTTCAAAATAGGTTGAGGCTTTTTTCTCATATACCGTTCCAAACTCAAACAAGAGCGCATCTTTCTTGTTCCTTGCTAAGTTGTAAGCAAGGACTTCTAGACCACCAAACAATAGGATGCTACGCAATACATCCGTTGCACTGCTCAGCGGATTAAGCAATGCAACTGCTTCCGATCCATCCACAGAACTGGTTGGGAAGGTACTGTTGTACGCAGATTTGCTTAGAGAATTGGTCCATATTTCAGTATAACCATTCCCAACCAAAAGCGCAGCAATTTCTTGCTCCATTTTATACGCCTGCCCTACGGTGCTTTGAGGGGCTACGTAAGCCGTAGCCAAATAATCGTTTATGGGCACAGCATTGTATCCGTACAGGCGGGCAATTTCTTCGATTAAATCCACTTCCCTGGTTACATCTACCCGATAAGGAGGTACGTATGCCACAAATCCTTTGTCTGTTTCTGACGCTATATCGATCTCTAAATCCCGAAGGATTTGTTTGACCATGATCGGATCCATTGGCGTACCGAGTAGTTGGTTGATCCGTTCATAGGTCAGGGGAACCCTAAAATGGTTGATGGGCGTTGGATGGTACATGATAACTTCAGATGCAAGAGCAGCAGGGATGCGTTCTTTTACCAACAATACCGCTCTTTTTAACGCATATAATGGCATGTTGGGGTCTGTGCCGCGTTCGAAACGGAACGATGCATCTGTCTTAAGGTGATGTATTTGAGAGGCAATTCGTATCGAATCTGGAGTAAAATAAGCACTTTCTATAAAAACACGTTGGGTATGTTCTTGGATGCAGGTGCGTAGACCTCCTATGATACCAGCCATGGCTATGGGACCTTCTGCATCACATATCATGGGTTCTTGTCCTGTAAGCGTACGTTCTATGCCATCCAAGCCTACAAACAGTGTGCCGCTGGGCAGTTTTTGTACGGTAAGGGTATTCCCTTTGATTTGGTCAAAATCAAAGGCATGGAGTGGCTGCCCTATATCGTATAGTATGAAATTTGTGATGTCTACGATGCTATTTATGGGCTTTACGCCAATCTGTTCCAACCGGATACGCAACCAGTTTGGGGAGGGTTGCACCACAACGTCTTTAAGCAAGACGCCACAATACTGTGGACATAGGCTGGCATCTATTGCGCCCAGTTGAAGCGGCGAAGCAAAGGCATCGGTGGCAAATGCTTCAACCGAAGGATATGTCATAGGAAGGTGCAATATGGCTTTTAATTCCCGAGCGATGCCTAAATGCGAACAAGCATCTGCTCGGTTGGGCGTGATTTCGATTTCCAAAATGGTATCTAATGCATCTTTAAACCAGACATTGGCAGCTGTTCCAGCGGGTAGGGTGGTAGGCAACACTATAATGCCTTCTTGCTCAGGCCCTAAGCCAATTTCACTTGCTGCGCAGAGCATCCCTTCGGATACAATGCCTCTGATTTTACTTTTTTTAATTTGGAAAGGTAGCTGGTCCGGATAAGGATGCAGCACGGCACCCACTGTAGCAACTACTACTTTCTGTCCTATGGCTACATTAGGCGCGCCACAGACAATCGTGAGTGGTTGTTCTTGCCCGACATGAACCAGGGTTTGTTTCAAATGATCTGCATTGGGGTGTGGCACACAAGAAAGCACTTCGCCTACGAGCAATCCTTCCAAATTGCTTTTTATGCTGGGAGTTATATGAGTAACTTCCAAACCACGTTGGGTGAGCAATGCAGCAACTTCGGATGCATGGAGCGAAAAGTTGACATAGGACTTGAGCCAGTTTAAGGACAGCTTCATACAATTACATCAAGGGAAATTAAAATCAAGCATAGTGTCCTACGCGCTGCAACAAACTATTTTTATGCGTGTCCCAGTCTGTGATAGATAGTCGTGCTACCCCAGAATGCATGGCTGCTTGTGCAACCGCTACAGAAACAGCAGGGAGCAACCGTGGGTCTAATGCTTTTGGCAAGATGTATGCTTTACCGAACTGTATGGGACCTCCATAATATTTACGCATCAATACAGGGACTTCTTCTTGAGCAAGTTGTGCGATTGCATACACAGCCGCTTGCTTCATAGCTCTATTAATGGAAGCAGCACGTACGTCTAGAGCGCCTCTAAACAAGTAGGGAAACGCCAGTAAGTTGTTTACTTGATTTGGATAGTCGCCTCTTCCTGTAGCAAATATGACATCCTGTCTTGCAGAAATTACGGTTTCGTATCCAATCTCGGGGAATGGATTTGCCAATCCAAAAATGATGGGTGCTGGAGCCATTTTTTTGACACTTTCTTGCAACAAAACATTTCCAGAAGAGAGCCCTATAAATACATCTGCATTTGTTACTGCATCGTGCAAGGTATGTACGGGCCGGTCTGTGGCGAAAGCAGCCTTGAGGGGATCCAATCCATCTCTGTCTTTTCGGATGACCCCTTGCCGATCGCACAAGAAGATATGGGCCGGATTAGCTCCTAGATCCATCAGAAGCTTAGCGGTAGCGATTGCACCTGCACCTGCCCCACTGAAAACGATCTGCGCCTGTGCAATGGATTTGTTGACGAGCAACAATGCATTCAATAAAGCAGCACCCACTACAATAGCAGTAGCGTGTTGGTCGTCGTGCATAACGGGTATATCCAATGCAGCAACCAATGTTTGCTCTATTTGAAAACATTCGGGCGCTTTAATGTCTTCTAAGTTCAATGCACCAAAAGTAGGCGCAATGCCTTTGATAATCTGTATAACCTCTTCTGGAACGGTGGCATTGACCTCTATGTCAAATGCATCTACATCGGCAAAACGTTTTAAAATCATAGCCTTTGCTTCCATAACGGGTTTGGCTCCCAAAGGTCCTAAGGAACCGTAGCCCAATACAGCAGTTCCATTGGAGATCACACCTACAAGATTCCCCTTACCGGTATACGCATACACCTTTTGGGGATCTGCAGCAATTGCTTCGCACACTGCGCCCATGCCCGGTGTGTATGCCTTGTTTACATCCCGTGGCGTAGTGAGTGGCTTGGTGACCGCGGTACCTATTTTACCAGCAGGGAATTGAGCATGATATGCTAATACTTCTTCTTGGTCGATCGTTGGTTTGGACATATTTTTATTGTTACACGTTTGAAACTTAAAATCAATTTATTTTTTTTGACAACCAGTTGTTTTTATAGAACCGGTTCCTTGGCTCTTTTTTACAACTTGTCCTGGTTGGTATTCCTAAAAAATGCCTCAACCAGTCCTTCGTTCTGAAGGCGCTCTATGGGCAAATAAGGCTCAAGTGTGTTGCGCGAAGCGTGGATTCCATGGAAAGCATCGCGCACAGCCGGTATGTGTCCATGGAACTACTTGCCAAGCGATTGAGCTGGGAATGTGTCTTGGGCACAGGCCCTTCCAAGTACCCTATGAAGCAGGTGAAGCGTGCAATTGGTGTTAGATCTAAGCCCAAGTATGAACCAAAGGTAAGCAAAAAAAACAAATTTGCTGCGTACAGTGGATTCAAGACAGAAATGTATGATTCTATGTGCTGTAGAACGATCGTTGGGGTAAAACGAGGCTAGGACTTACGCATGCGGGACGTGGTGCTGTTGCAACCCAATGGGACTATTGTCTATAACTCTATAAGAATGAAAATGTAGGATTTATTCCTTTGAGGTGACCCTACTTTCTACATACTTTTGTCTGGATACAAAAGTACAAAAGATATCATATTGTTTTATACATGGATAAATTCAGATACAAATGTTTCGACATTAATGCGTACCTATTTTTTGTACCAAGCGTGTTAATACGTTTCCTGGACCGGATTCCATGCATTCGGCAATGCCATTTTTTGTCATACAGTGGATTGTATTGGTCCAATAAACTGGCGCAACCAATTGTTCTACCAGTTGTTTTTTGATGGTTTCTGGATCGGTTGTAGGCAGGCCGGAGACATTTTGGTAAATGGGACAGATGCCTTTTGAAAAGGAGATGGAGGCAAGTGCCTTTCTCAATGGATCTTTGGCCATTTCCATTAAGGGAGAATGAAAGCCTCCTTCTACTTCCAGTGCTATTACGCGGCGCGCACCTGCTTGGAGCAACGCTTTTGTAGCCCGTGCAACGCCTGCTTTGCTTCCAGAAATTACCAACTGACCGGGACAGTTGTAATTGGCTGGCACCACTATTTCGTCCACGATAGAGGCACATATGGCCTCTATCGCTTCGTCTTCCAAACCCAATACGGCAGCCATGGTACCAGGCAATGCATGGCAGGCTTCTTGCATCGCTCTAGCGCGAATGGCTATGAGTGCTAATCCATCTTCGAATGAAAGAAATTTACTGGCTACTAAGGCAGTGAGTTCGCCCAGTGAGTGACCTGCTACCGCTGCTGGAGGAAATGGCAACGTTTCGGCTAGGAGTATGGAACAAAGAAAGATGGCTGGTTGTGCAACAATGGTTTCTTTTAAGGCATCTGCTGGACCATTAAACATAAGGTCTGTCAGCTTCATTGCCAACAAGCGATCAGCTTGGTGGAAGCGTGCACGCATAGACGCACTAGCATCGTAGAGTGCCCTACCCATGCCTACACATTGGACGCCTTGTCCAGGGAATAAATAGGCTTTCATGTTTACTGAGTGGGTTTTTGGCAATAGATACAATGGACGCCTGGTTGGTACCGTTTCTTGCAATCTTCTGGCCTTAGGGGCATGCGGCAGCCGTAGCAAATGGAACAGCTTCCTGGCTGCAGTCCGTGCGTCAGAGACACGCGGTCGTCAAAAACAAAACACTCTCCTTGCCATCTACTTTCAGAAGCTGGTACGTTTTTCAAGTAGTGCAATATGCCTCCATGCAGTTGATAGACTTCTTTGAACCCTCTTGTAAGCATGTAAGAAGATGCTTTTTCGCATCGGATGCCTCCTGTACAAAATAGGGCAATGGGGTGTTCCTTGTATGCTATGAGTTTTTGATCTACAAAAGCAGGAAACGCACTAAAATAGGTGGTCTGAGGGTTCACTGCTTTTTGAAAAGTGCCTATGCGGTATTCGTAATCGTTCCGAACATCTACTACCACTGCAGTTTGGTCCAATAGAGCATTCCATTCTGTAAAGGGTACGCGTGATCCGCTAACAACCAGTGGAGAAACATTTGGTTGCGCCATCGTTACAATCTCTTTTTTGATACGGATTTTTAACCGGCGAAAAGGTTTGCGGTCTGCCCCGGAATACTGGTGCCAGAGGTTGTTGAAGGCTGGTATGGCTTGTATTTCGTGCATGGCAGTGTCTAAGGCATTGGGCAACCCCGCGATGGTGCCATTGATGCCTTCAGAAGCTATAAGCAATGTTCCTGTGAGTTCCTTGCAGATGGATTGCAAATGGGATTGCAAGGTTTCTAGGTTGCTTAGGGGCGTAAATGTATACAACGTTGCTGCTTTATATTGGGTCATATGTTTCTATAGATTGATTGGGTATCTAGCTGTTGGGCGTGAGATCCTCAAATACTCCATGCTTGCTGCTTATTTTAAGCAAATTTAACTAAATTTTAGGTACAAATTGCAGCCACACGATCCCACGACCTCTGTAGGGGTTTGTTTATAATTTATTGTAACTTCTTTTGCGTGGCAGTTTCAATGCTTTTAATACATTTGCTTTAACGCCCAGGGAAAAATCGTACTTGGCTTGATCTCCTAATGGATGCCATTGGTAGCTTAGTTGCCAACAATGCAAGTCGCGTTGAATGGAAATTTCCGTGGTGTTGGGGTCTAACTTCTTTTTGGTAAAATTATAGGTGCTGCGACCAGACAACTTCCACTTTTTTACCAAGGTCATGCTCCCATTGAAGGTTACGTATTGCTCTTTTTTATGGTTTGGTTCTCCTGGTTTGTATTCATAGAGCCTGTCGTATATCCAGTTGAACTCGCCTCCTATGCTCCAAGGTGATTCGAAGTCTATCTTGTGTTGCTTTTCTTCTAGCTTGCTCAATAAGTTGTTTTTGTCTAACGGGGCTTTTTTCTTTTCTGCTTTTTCTGGAGCGTTCTGGGTAGGCTTCAGCTGCATGCCTATTTTAACCTGACTTGTTTTTATTTTTCCCAAATATTTGCCATTGTCCCATGCAAATGCATGGATGGGTTCTTCTTTATAATTTCCATTGTCTAATGTTGTAACCTGGGAGAGATATGGATCAAAATTGGTGGTCCAATCGAAATCAATTTTACCTATTTCCCCCATCTTTGCTTCACTGGCAATATGTAGGTCGATACCTTCTGTTAAATGGCATTTTTCTGCTTTGAAGTCGTATTTTGCGCCCACATCAAGGTGTTTGAATAAGAAAATCTTGCGGTTGTTTTTTTGTTTTTTTTGCTCTTTGGAGGTTTCGTCTATTTTGTTTTGAACCTTTAATTCAACCTTGTTTTGTAGCTTGCAATCGAGTACCAAGGTTGCTCGATTGGCGAGTGTTTTTTGAGGTAAGAAGCCTTGAAATGCATATTTTCTTTCTTTTTCGCCTTTCTCGTTGGTTACTTCTTGAAAGTACTCGTATTCTTTTGAAGAAAAGTCAGGCGTATACGTTATGGTGGCACTGGGTGTTGCTGTGATGCGCAAGCCTTGGATGTATTTGTCTTCGCTAAAATAGCGGGTATGATACAATGTAGTGTGCAAAGTTCCGCCTGTGCTCCAGCTATATACTCTTTGAAACCCTGGTACATGCATCGGTTCTGGTTCGCCTTCTTCGAAGTACAACTTTTTCCAATACCATGCTTCGCTATAGGTAAAATTGGGTGTGGCATTAAGGTATTCAAAGAGTTTCGTTTCCAGGCTGAACGGTAAAGTATGCAATACGCCGTTTTCTGTGTACCGGTTCCATGAAGCAGTAGTAGGCACTTGGAGCTCCTCCTTTTTTTTCATGCTGGTTTCACTGGTAGGATCTTGTGCTGCATTCTTAAAATGATTTTGAAGATCCATAGTATGCTTTACCTGTAGTTTTTGAAACCATTGTTCTTTTTGTACCCCTCTTTTAAAAGGATACCAGGAAGCATGCAACGTCCCTTCTGGTAACGTCCAATGGGTAAAGTTGGAACGGAGGCTTTTCTCGTACTTTGCGCGTAGGGTTAGTTGGTAAGGAAGCCCTACCAATCTGTCTTTATAGGTCAGGCTACCAGACGATTGGGTGGTTGTTTTTTTAGATAGTGCGGTTTCTTCTTTATCCAATGTCCGATAGCCTTTGTTGCGTAAGTTGACCCGTGCATTTAAACTTCTTGTACGGTGGCTTAAGGTTGTATGTGACCAGGACAGGGCCCATCCTTTTTCTTTTTTCCCTCTATTTTGATTGTAACCAATGTTTCCGTTACAGAGGTATCTTTTTTTGTACCGCAGTTCGTTTTTAAGTTCTGTGATACCATTTGAATAGATGCTACCGATCATGGATAGGTCTGCATAGTCTTGGAAATTGATGTAATACCCTCCGTTCCGGAGATAAAATCCATTTTCGTTCTCTTCTCCTATTTCGGGTGGGATAATGCCGTGTGTACGCTGCCCTTCTAAAAATATGG
>JAYTOH010000026.1:0-12220 GCA_043747895.1 Amoebophilaceae bacterium | reverse complement strand
TTGTCCTTCTGACCTTTGTTCTATGGGGTTGGGATAAGGGCATCGGTACATAGAACTGGTGCGACCGGTTGCACGAAGGAAGCATGAGAATATCAGTGCATACGAATAACATGAGGTGTGCTGCTGACCTTGGTTATTCCGACAACCAACAGCTGCTAAGCATGTAGAAAGCATTGCGGTTTTCTTGTTCGGACGAGGGTTCGATTCCCTCCAACTCCACATTATATGAATCGTATGTGTTTAGAGCCTTTTTATAAGGCAATCAAAACAGAACAATATGTTCTAGCTGGTGCATTTAAGAAACCTATTGGGAAGCAAGGAGCGCTTGTAGCCCATTTCTCTCCCATGCTACAAGAAGAAGCGTTGGCAACCCTACCCGCATTGTTTGTAGAGAGAATGCAGGTAAAGGTTCCTTATCGCGTCAACGAGATGGTGCTTACAAGTGCCAAAACAGTTGTTGTATTGGCTGGTATCCAAACGAAAACAGAAGCCTACCAGCTAAACAGTTTGCCTATTTTCTTGCCCACCTCGCTCAGCACCCCCTTTTTCAAACCATGCACACCGTATGGTGCTTTAGTCGGTTTCTCCGTAGAAGATGTTCAATTTGGAGCATTGGGTAACATACAAGAAATACAGTCTGTACGCGATCAATATTTGTTTGAAGTAGCCTTTCAAGGGAAAGTATTGTTGATTCCTTGTAGTGCACCATTTGTCTTACAAACAGATGAAAAACGGAAAACAGTTGTGGTGGCACTACCAGAGGGGTATCTAGAAGCCATGCTTGCATAAAACTGGATATACTCTTTCAGAATGAAGATGTGGAATTAAAAATATGGAATAAATAGTTGATTCTGAATCTTATTTTATTCTTTTGTAAGCACTATAAGCACTAAAATCCGGCATCTTGATTCCGATCAAGTACAAATATCAACCTGACATTTCGCACAAAATTTCCGATAAAAAGCCTTGCATTTAAGATCATCTGATATTCCGCACAAAATCCCTAAGTAATTGACAACCAATTCTTTATTTTAGAAAATAAAATAACTGGACGCAAAATAATAAATAGCTGCAAATTAATCAGTTATGATTTTTTGTGCGGAATGTCGGTTGAAATTATCCATCAAAAAGTTTGCGAAAACACTTCGGTATCATCGACTGGATTACCAGGTCCATCAGGTGTATCAATATGAAAGTAAGGGACGACCTAAAAAGGGAAAGTCTCCTAGTCCGCACTGCCACTCGCGCCTTTGAAAAAGGAGTGCATAGAAAGCGGCAATTGCTTTCCACCTTCTTTTTTCAATCAGCGCTTGATTTTTTGGTACTCTTGTATCAAGACAAAAGTACGAAGAAAGCAGGGCCGTGTCGTAGGGACGCAATCCCGCATCTTCATTCTATTTTAGAATAATTGTTGTTTAATGCTTAAACGGATAAAAAGTTGTACCGATTTCTTGGTTGTTTTTTTACGATATTTGTAATAATACAATTAAAATATGAAAATTAAAACCAATACGTTTTCTAGCTAAATTTATATTATACGCTCATGGCATCAAAAATAAAGGAGTGGCAGAGTGAAAGGTGATGACCGATTGCTGGGAAGCGTATAAGTTGTTTGTTCCTACTGAACAACAGGTACGCTATCAAATTAATGCGGACAACGTGGCATCGTCAACCAGCTATGCTAACTTAGCAATGCCGCAAAAAGAACAACTGCTTTGTAAGTGCCAAAATTTGGTCCCTTTCTTCCATACTAGTATATAAACTATGGCTACACTACTGATCTACCGCGCTTCTGCTGGATCTGGCAAAACGCATACCTTGGTAACCCACTACATCAAATGGGCTTTGCAGCATCCAAATGCGTTTAAGCATATTTTAGCTGTAACGTTTACCAATCGGTCTACGCAAGAAATGAAGCAACGGATTGCCCACAACCTGTATTGCCTTGCTAAGGGCACACATACGGTATTACAAGAAGCATTGTGTCAGTCTGGATGGGATCCGTCCCACCTACAAGCACGCAGCAAAGAAGTTCTGTCTTGTATTTTGTATCAATACAGTGATTTTGCGGTACCCACCATTGATGGTTTTTTCTACAAAATCGTGCAGGCTTTTTCCAAAGAATTGGGCCTTATGCACCATTTTACCATTGAAATGGGCCAAAGAGTGGCGTTGCAAGAAGTTATAGACACACTCGTAGACCAATTACCCCATACCCCGCTTTTACAACAATGGATCATAGACTTTGCGTTGCAAAAACTGGTGACAGGGCAAGCGTGGAATGTGCAACAGGACCTGCAACAGGTAGGAAACACCCTTTTCAATGAGGCGTTTAAGTTATATGAAAACAACCTTGTCACTGCTTTACAAAAACCGGAATCTGTACCGCAGTTTGCAGCAAAGCTTGACGCAGTACGGGATGCATTTGAATGTAAAATGGCTCAAATAGGCCAAAAGGCCCTGGACTGTATCGTACAAGAGGGGTTTGTACCAACTGATTTTGCATATGGTGAAAGGGGAGTATGGGGCTATTTTTTGAATCTGGCTACAAAAAAAAACTTTGAGCCAAGCAAACGGGCATGCTTGGCACGAGACGATGCAGCAAGTTGGTTGACTAAAAACAAAAGGCAGCAGGAAGGCCCTATTGGTCGCCTGATTGATGAAACGTTGCATCCGCTACTCTTGGAGGCATTGACTGCGTATGAACAAGATGGTAGGCTTTATAGAACCGCTGTTGTATTGTCTCGGTACCGCTATACATTTGGCATTATAAGTGCTTTGACGCTGGGCTTGGAAGTATATCGATCCAAACACCGTGTGTTGTTTCTTTCCGATGTTGCAACGTTGCTTTTCCAACTTATTCGGGACAACGAAACCCCCTTTCTGTACGAAAAAATAGGCAATCAATACCACCATTTTTTGATAGATGAGTTCCAGGACCTGTCTGTATTTCAGTGGATGAATATAAAACCATTGGTGCACAACAGTCTGGCACAAGGGTTTACGAATTTGGTGGTAGGGGATGTAAAACAGTCCATCTATCGTTGGCGTGGTAGCCAATGGAAGCTGTTGAATCATCAAGTAGAGTCGGAATTTAAGGAAAGTCGTGTGCACGCTTTAACCACAAATAGAAGGAGCCGAGAAACCATTGTACGGTTTAACAACGTTTTTTTTAGTACGGCCGCCAAACACCTCTTTTACCATCTTGAATCCGAATTAACGTTCATTTCCGAGGTGGAATCTCCTGAATGGATTGGTGCATTGCGGGCAGAATTCGCCCAAATGAAGCGTGCTTATGGGGATGTTTCCCAAGAACAAACCAATCTTCCGAATCAAGAGGACCGCGGCTGTGTAGCGCTTATGTTGCTTCGGCTTGATGCTTCAGAACCTACCACGGATGTGCCCCCCTGGCACATACGCTGGCAAGCAGCATTGCGTATGCAATTGGATCAGCTTAAGAAAGCAGACATCCCTGCACAAGATATTGTATTTTTGGTACGGGACAATAAGGAAGCCGATTTGTTAACCAATTGGTTTCACTGCCCGGCAGATGCAGCCCCAATGCCCTATGGTGTACAATCGGATCAGTCTTGTTTTTTATTCAGCCATTCCATTGTAAAAATATTGATACACGCCTTATATTATCTGGTCAACGAAAAAGACGTGATCCACAAAATCGCTTTTGTGCAAGGATATTGTAAGGGCTTCGCCAACCAATCGGTGGTGTTGCATACCGGTACATTGCAAGAGCCGTTAACGGATGTCCATGGTTTATTGCCGAAGGCTTTTGTGGACCAAAAGGCGTATTTAAAACAGCTATCGGTCTATAGTTGTGTAGAACGACTCATTGAAGTGCTGTTTCCAGGCCACCATGAGGAGAGTCTGTCTTTCTTTCAGCGTGTGGTATTGGATTTCTGTTGCAAAGAAGCAGCGTCCATAGAGGCATTTTTAAGCTGGTGGGGAAAAAGAGGCAACACCATCAAACTACCTACCCCTGCTGTTTCCAATGCGATACGCATTACGACGATCCACCAATCAAAAGGGTTGGAGTTTAGGGCCGTACTGGTGCCCTTTTGCCACTGGAATTTAGACCACACGTCCAACAAGAGTCCTATTTTGTGGAGCGATTGTGCCCATCCCCTGTCTTATTTTGCTGCATGGCCATTGAAATATGGCATAGACCTTAAGGGAACGCATTATGCCAAAGTATATCACTTAGAGCGCTTGCAAATCCATTTAGACAACTTAAATCTGTTGTACGTGGCTTTTACCAGGGCTGTAGAATACCTGTACGTTACAGCTCCGTTGCCAGCTGATGCAAAGAACCTGGCTACTGCTGCCGATTTGCTTTACCAATCGATCGCTGCTCTGCTTGGTACGGATTACAAATCTGCAATACAGGTGCAAGACTCCGACTTGGGCATGCGGTTTTGTATGGATTAGTTCCTTTGCTCAGTTATCAAAAATATGAACCATATATTTTATAAATCATTTTCATTTTCAATGGTATAATCGGTTTTGAATGTGGGTTATAGGGTATATGCATTTGTAAATCAAAAATATACATCATATTTTTAATCCCGACTCACGTTACTTAAGCAATTTTTTTGAACCCCCAAATAAAGTAGGTGTATGCCAATTTATTTTTTTTATGTATATTTATGATATATACTTTATCGGATTCAAGGTGCGGATTTTAGTCCTTGCTAAAAGGAAAAAATAAATCATAGAATCAGCAATTTACGTTAGGTCCTTAATCCCGCATCATGGATCCGATAGAGTATATACTCTATCGGGTTCAACATGCCGGCCTGCTCATCTGATCCGTACTGCAAACTGCGCCTTTGAAAAAAGGAGTCCATAGAAAGCAAGGCTATTGCAATGAGAGGGGTCTGTTGGGTCATTTTTTAGGCGTTTCTGCACGAAAACCGCAGCATAGACAGTATAGATGCGGGTTGGTGTATAGAACGAATGCCAACGTGGCCCATAGATAGGTTGCATGGCAACGGTCTCAATCCATACGCAACATGTCCATTCCTACTACAGAAGAGAGGCAGTACCGTGTAGCACTTTCCTTGGTACCCCGTATCGGAATCACCTGGTTTAAGAAATTGGTAGCCCACTTTGGAAGCGCGAAAGCGGTATTCGAAGCCGCCTACCAAGGAGACCCGGTGCTTCCGTCTACCATTGCACAACGCATTGTTAAAAACAACAGCTTGCAAAGAGCTGAAACCCTCTTAAGGACATACGAAGAGGCCGGTATTCAATGCATTACAGCAGACGATACTGCCTATCCGAAACGGTTGTTGGAGATACCCGATAATCCCCCTATTGTATACTACAAAGGCACAGAATCCCTCAACAAACAGCGGATTGTTAGCATCATTGGAACGAGGCAATTAACCCCTTATGGAAAAGACGCCATTGCTCAATTCGTAGCACAGTTGCTGCCTTATAACCCGCTGATTGTAAGCGGGCTAGCTTATGGTGCAGATATATGGGCGCACAAACAAGCATTGGTACAAGGATTGGGCACGGTAGCCGTATTGCCCACTAGCTTAGAGGAAATTTATCCTCCTGCGCATGCAAAAATAGCCATGCAGTTAATGGCATCTGGAGGAGGAGTCCTTACGGAGTATCCCGTGGGCAGTGGACTAGGCCCTTATGCTTTTGTGGCCCGCAATAGAATCGTCGCAGGACTTGCTGACGCAACAATTGTGATTGAAGCAAAAGAAAAGAGCGGTGCCTTGATTACGGCATATTATGCCAATAGTTACCACCGAGAAGTTTTTGCATTGCCCGGTCCCATTTGTGCCGCTACCTCTGCAGGATGCCATCAATTGATCAAACGAAACCACGCCCACCTACTCACGCATATAGACGATTTGGTGTATCTTATGAATTGGTCGCTCCACCCCATGCATAAATCGACCATGGAGCAAGCACTATATGCTCCGTATCAGCTTACACTTTCGGAACAAACAATTCTCAACCAATTCGAAAAAGAGACCGATCCCATAGCCGTTGATGTATTGTTGCACGCTACGCAATTGCCACCAAGTCAATTGCAAGCGAGTTTGTTGTCTTTGGAGTTACAGGGATTGTTGCGCACATTGCCTGGGAAACGATTTGCGTTAACCAATCGACGCCAACGGTAAGCTGACCCTAGAAGGAAATCACAGTTCTGCTTCTTTTTTCTCTTTTCCTGCACGATTTCTATTTTGCTCCAAGACGTGTATGGTGTACCGGATTGATGGGAAAATTTCATTACGTGTGACCGTTTTGTGCATGAAGCGCTGACAGAGGTGCTATATATTTTGGCATTACTCATTTTGGATGGCATTACTCATTTGCGTTTTTACGTTAAAACTAATCCGATAAAATAGATTTACTTGCTGCTTACAAGGTTTGGATCCTTTTTTTACTTTTCTTTGTACAGTGGTCCATCAACCAAAAGGCCGCAACAGAAGCTTCCCAGTGTACATCCAATTGAACCTTTGTTTATGATACAAAAAGAACAAGTAATAGCAGCGATCAAACAGGTGTACGATCCAGAAATACCCGTAGACGTCTACGAGCTGGGATTGATTTACGAGATCACCATCTTGCCGTTGAATAACGTTGAAATTTTAATGACCCTTACGTCTCCCAATTGTCCCGCAGCCGATAGTATACCCAGTGAAATAGAAGCAGCTGTACGCACCATAGAAGGGGTGAACGAAGTAATGGTTGTGTTAACCTTTGAGCCTCCATATGACACCGATCGAATGTCTGAAGCCGCCAAATTGGAATTGGGTTTTTATTAACTTTGCAACGTCGTCTATTGTCTCCATCTAACTGGTTAACCAATCGACCGTTTGTGTTTGGCATCAGTAGAACCAATGTGTACACAAAGCGCGTAGTATGTATTTTTATTTAGGTTTCAGATACGTTATTTTTTAGATACCATGGCCCAAAATACCTATAAGACACCACCAGATAAGGATACCAACAAAAAACGGACCATAAAGTGGCTTGAATTAGACCAGCGGACGAAAATTGCCATCGGATTGTTGTTTCAAGGCCTCTCTCTTTTTTTAGGATTTGCGTTTGCGGCCCACCTGATCCATGGAGCAAACGATCAATCCATTGTAGAAGCCGTGCAAGAATTAGGCATCCGCAAGTCTGGCATGGCAGTTCAAAATTGGTTGGGCATTACGGGAGCCTTTGTAAGCCATTATATGATGCACATGTGGTGGGGTGTAACGGCTTTTCTCTTGCTACCCGCTTTGTTCCTGTTTGGGCTCAAAATGACGGTGCGCAACCTCTTTTCAGCTACTTCCCTGTTTAAAGTGTGCGTAGCCTCTCTTTTTTTTGTCTTGTGGTTCAATATTTTGTTGGGTTATTTATACGTGCTCTATCCTACTTCTCAGCTGCTTGCACAGCAACTAGGAGGCGTTGGGTTTGCATTGGGCGCGTTGTTCAAAGGATTGCTGGGGTATGGTACATTGTTGTTGCTCCTTGTTTCGTTACTAGCCTTTTGCGTGTGCTACTTTAACGTTACTGCTTTGCCTCATTTTGGTTGCTTTGCTATGCCCAAAAAAAAGCCAACCCCTGCTGCAATAGAGGCTGATCCAGTTGCAACAACGCATTCCGATTTCGAAGAAAAAAAAAAGCCCATTAGAACCCTAGGAGCAATCGTGCCACAGGCACAGGCAGATGCAAGCGAAATTTTTTCCATCCATAAGCCCAATAAAGAAGTTGATTTTGAGGTGGTTTTTGCCCCGCCCAAAGAAGAAATACCCCCTTCAAAGCCCCCGCAGCCTGCTGTTGGACCCAGATTGTCTCTAGATCAGCTTAGAAGCGAAAACTACGATCCCACGTTGGATTTGTCCAATTACCGCTATCCCACCCTAGACCTGTTGGAACACTATACACAAGAAACGCAATCGGTGGGTCAAGAAGAATTGGAAATCAACAAAAACAACATTGTCCAAACCTTAAATAACTTTAAAATCAACATTGCTAAGATCAAAGCCACGATCGGCCCTACCGTAACCTTATACGAAATTGTACCCGAAGCAGGTGTAAAGATCTCTAAAATCAAGAACTTAGAAGACGACATTGCGTTAAATCTTGCTGCGTTAGGCATTCGCATTATTGCCCCTATACCCGGCAAGGGCACCATCGGCATTGAAGTACCCAACAAAAATAGAGAAATTGTTCCGTTGCAGCAGATGCTGGCTTGTGACAGCTTTTTAAAAGGCAAGATGGATTTGCCAGTTGTGCTGGGCAAAAGCATCTCCAACGAAATGTTGATTGCCGATTTGGCGCGCATGCCGCACCTACTCATTGCCGGGGCTACTGGGCAAGGAAAATCGGTAGGGTTGAATGTATTGCTTACTTCATTGATTTACAAAAAGCACCCATCTCAACTCAAGCTGGTGTTGGTAGACCCCAAAAAGGTAGAGCTGTCGTTGTATACTAAATTAGAGCGGCATTTCTTGGCCAAGCTACCGGTAAGCGAAGAAGCCATCATTACCGAGACCAAAAAAGTAGTACATACCTTAAACTCGTTGTGTATTGAGATGGATCATCGATATGAATTACTGAAAGAAGCCGGCACTAGAAACATTAAGGAATACAACGAAAAGTTTGTACGTAGGGTCTTACATCCACAGGAAGGACACCGGTTTCTGCCTTATATTGTATTGGTAATCGATGAGTTTGCAGACATGATGATGACAGCAGGAAAAGAAATCGAAGTACCTATTGCCCGGTTGGCACAATTGGCCAGAGCCATTGGCATCCATTTGGTATTAGCCACCCAGCGACCTTCTGTAAATGTGATTACCGGTATCATCAAAGCCAATTTCCCTGTTCGCATATCGTATAAGGTAAGTTCTAAGATCGATTCAAGGACAATTTTAGATGCCAGTGGAGCAGAGCAATTGGTTGGAAATGGAGATATGTTGTTGTCTATGAATTCCGATATCATCCGATTGCAAGCACCCTTTTTAGACACAGAAGAAGTAGAACGGGTTTGTGGTTACATTGGCGCACAACAGGGGTATGCATCTGCCTATCTATTGCCCATTTATGACGAAGAAGATTCGGACGATGGGGTCAGTTTTGACCCAAACAATTTGGATCCCTTGTTTGAAGAAGCGGCGCGTCTCATTGTACTACACCAACAAGGCAGCACATCCCTTATTCAACGAAAATTAAAGCTTGGCTACAATCGATCGGGACGATTGATCGACCAATTAGAAGCTGCAGGTATTGTGGGCCCTTTTGAAGGCAGCAAGGCAAGGGCAGTTTTGGTACCAACAGAAGAAGCATTGGATGAAATTATAGCAAAACGCACCAGCAAGGCGTAGCAAGATTGGCATGGTCTCCCGTAAGGGGGATTTTGCTAAAAATATCACATTTAATTTTGTTTTTCAGCTTTTTTAGTTTATTTGATTGGTTAATAGCGAAGGTCATTCCGTTGTTTTTTACAAAAAGCGCTTGCAGATTAAAAAAAAAAGTGTACCTTTGTATTACGGTTCAACGAGATCCGAAACAGCTAAAAGCACTAAAAATTAATTGTAAAAAATTAAAAAATATTGAGTCAAGTTTTTTTTAAAACTTGGCAACGTTCTTTGACTTATTGTAAAAGCAAAATAGGGGTAGGCAAGTCCTCTTTTTTAGGGGATTTACCGTATTCCAATTTCAAGAGTAAGTAAGAAATAATATAAGGGCGTATGGAGAATGCCTTGGCTCTTAGAGGCGACGAAAGACGTGGTAAACTGCGATAAGTTGCGGGGATTGGTTTGCACAAAGTGATCCGCAAATTTCTGAATGGGGCAACCCACCTTACCTTTTGTAAGGTATCCCTTGTTATAGTAGGGAAGCTAACCTGGGGAACTGAAACATCTAAGTACCCAGAGGAAAAGAAAACAATTAGTGATTCCATAAGTAGTGGTGAGCGAACGTGGAACAGCCCAAACCATATTAGTTTCGGCTGATATGGGGTTGTAGGACTAGCACAGTAAATAAACACAAGAATTTGAATTATTTTGGAAAAATAAGCCATAGAAGGTGAAAGCCCTGTAAGAGCAATTGTTCTTTGTTTCGCTAGTATCCTGAGTAGGTCAGTCCCGGTGAAAGGCTGACTGAATCTGCCGGCACCATCCGGTAAGGCTAAATACTCCTAAGAGACCGATAGTGAACAAGTACCGTGAGGGAAAGGTGAAAAGTACCCTGAATAAGGGAGTGAAATAGTTCCTGAAACCATACGCTTACAAGCAGTCGGAGTTTCATGTATGAAATGACGGCGTGCCTTTTGTATAATGAGCCTACGAGTTAATCTTTTCTGGCAAGGTAAATCCTTTTAAAAGGAAAGCCGAAGCGAAAGCGAGTCTGAATAGGGCGTATAGTCAGAGGAGTTAGACGCGAAAGCCGGTGATCTACCCATGACCAGGTTGAAGCGTTGGTAAAACAACGTGGAGGGCCGAACCAGTGGGTGTTGTAACGCCCTTGGATGAGTTGTGGGTAGGGGTGAAAGGCCAATCAAACCGGCAGATAGCTCGTACTCTCCGAAATGTTTTTAGGAACAGCCTTAAGTGTATACTGATAGGGGTAGAGCTACCGATAGGACTAGGGGGGTAACCTACCGTGTCCAGATGAACTCCGAATACTATCAGTTTTGCTTAGGAGTGAGGGTTAGGGTGTTAAGGTCCTAATCCGAGAGGGAAAGAACCCAGACCATCAGCTAAGGTCCCTAAATATATACTAAGTTGAACTAAGAAGGTTCAGGTGCTTAGACAGTCAGGATGTTGGCTTGGAAGCAGGCATTCATTTAAAGAGTGCGTAACAGCTCACTGATCGAGCAACAGGGCGTCGATAATGAACGGGCATTAAGTATATTACCGAAGCTATGGCTTCATTGCCTTTGTGTAATGAGGGGTAGGAGAGCATTCTAACAAAGTAGAAGTTAAGAAGTGATTCTTGGTGGATTTGTTAGAAAAGAAAATGTAGGCATGAGTAACCAAAATAATGGTGAGAAACCATTACACCGTAAGACTAAGGTTTCCACGGCTATGGTTGTCATCCGTGGGTTAGTCGGGCCCTAAGCCAAAGCCAAACGGCGTAGGCGATGGACAATCGGTTAATATTCCGATACTAGCTGCCAATAGAGAAGGGGGGACGAAGAAGTGAAAGGTTTGCCTTCTGACGAATTAAAAGGTTAAAGCCCGTAGATATAGGTGTGGCAGGCAAATCCACCACACTTGTCGAAGGTGATAGTACTGTGACCCTTTGGGGGAGCAGATAATGACCCTAATCATGCTTCCAAGAAAAGCCTCTAATTGTTACGTGGTAGCTAACCGTACCGCAAACCAACACAGGTAGTCGAGGAGAATATCCTAAGGTGTTCGAGTGATTCGTGGCCAAGGAACTCGGCAAAATAGCCCTGTAACTTCGGGAGAAAGGGTGCCTCGTCAATGCTCCTTGTGGGTCTTGGCAGGCCGCAGTGAAAAGGCCCAGGCGACTGTTTACCAAAAACACAGGACTTTGCAAAATCGAAAGATGAAGTATAAGGTCTGATACCTGCCCGGTGCTGGAAGGTTAATAGGAGGGGTCAAGTCGCAAGACTGAAGCTCTCAATAGAAGCCCCAGTAAACGGCGGCCGTAACCTTGACGGTCCTAAGGTAGCGAAATTCCTTGTCGGGTAAGTTCCGACCTGCACGAATGGTGTAACGATCTGGGCGCTGTCTCAGCCACGAGCTCGGTGAAATTGGAGTGGCGGTGAAGATACCGTCTACCCGCAATGGGACGAAAAGACCCCATGAACCTTTACTATAGCTTAACATTGATAATATGTAAATAATGTGTAGGATAGGTGGGAGACTGCGCAAGCAGTCAATGGTGAAATACCACCCTTTATCTATGTGTTGTCTAATCTTTTTGAATGAAGAGACAGTGTTTGGTGGGTAGTTTGACTGGGACGGTCGCCTCCAAAAAAGTAACGGAGGCTTTCAAAGGTACCCTCAGTACGAATGGTAATCGTGCATAGCGTGTAATAGCATAAGGGTGCTTGACTGTGAGACAAACAAGTCGAGCAGAGTCGAAAGACGGATATAGTGATCCGGTGGTTTCCGCATGGAAGGGCCATCGCTCAAAGGATAAAAGGTACTCTGGGGATAACAGGCTGATCTCCCCCAAGAGCTCATATCGACGGGGAGGTTTGGCACCTCGA
>JAYTOH010000025.1:0-11448 GCA_043747895.1 Amoebophilaceae bacterium | reverse complement strand
TGGCCCGTGAATGTAATAGTTGTCCCATAGTTGTTGTCTGTATTGTGCTTGATTCATTTGAAAAATAAATATACCATTATTCTATGAGACTAAACAATTAGGGTAAATTTACCTCCCGGCCTTTCCTTTATCGGTATTACCCAACTTTATGCGTACGATGTCGGATCTGATGGATCTGTTCAGTCAACCGGAGTTTTTTTTGTGCGGGATATCTGTTTTATTCAGTTTTTATGCATAAAATTTCGTAACTTTGATTGCGTGTTAAACACCAGGTAAATGGATTCCCTCTGTTTGCGCTCGTAGTTCAATCGGATAGAACGTCGGATTTCGGCTCCGAAGGTTGAGGGTTCGAGTCCTTCCGAGCGCACTACTGATTTATTTTCAATGTTAATTTATACGTTAATCTATACTCGACCGGATTCAAAGTGTGGGGGTCCCTCTAAGTGCGCACTGCAACCTGCGTCTTATGACCTACTTGTTTCTGCTGTCTGCGCCCCAATATAACTTTTCTCGCAACACATCAAAAATAGTGGCACAACCAAATTGAACGATCTTCGTTACAAAAGGCGCTTTTGTGATCGTAAGCGGCTGCTGGGTAGTTGCTTTAAGCGTTCTGCCATCTACTGTAAGCAGCATATCCTTTGTTCGGCTTCGTACAAAGAAACGCAGCGTTGCTGTATCTGGTACTACCAATGGACGTACAGCCAGGTTGTGCGGGTTTACGGGAGTGAGTACAAAACTATTGGAAGTAGGCAAAATAATGGGTCCTGAACAGCTTAAAGAGTAAGCAGTAGACCCTGTAGGGGTAGCAACGATCAATCCATCTGCCCAATAGGTTGTGATCAATTGGTCTTCCAGGTAGGCATCAATGGTCAACATGGAAGCACTATCTTGTTTCAAAAGCGCTATTTCATTTAAGGCAAAAGAAGAAGGAAAATGTTCTCTTTCTAACGCCAATACGCTACGTGCTTCTAGATTGGTGGCATGCTCAAAAAAATGCGTTAAGGCAGTGAGGGTTTCTTCCGGTTTCACTCGGGCCAGAAATCCCAAGTTTCCTGTATGAATACCCAATAAAGGAATTTCGAGCTTATTGACGTAATGAGCTGCTTCCAAAAAAGTTCCATCTCCACCTAAGCTAATACATACCTCTACGTTTCGTAGAGGTAAGGTCTCTGTATCAAACCGAGGAAGCTGTTGTAGGGAAGTGGGTGCTGCCTGCAAAAAGGATGCTAGCGTGTCCGAAACGAATATTTTTTTTGCTTGAGCATGGGCTAAGCAACATATTTGTTCCAATAAGTCCAAGGTAATAGGACAAATTTGTCTAGTATGTAAGGCAATAGACATATTGAAAAAAAGTCATGGGTTGTAGGAAGCTCACATCCGAGAACCGCATGTTGCCAACAGGCATGGCACCATATGTGGGAAATGCAGTAGCTTGTACTTCAGTGTGCTGAAACGTTAAGAAATGCATATACAGCTGATTTGGTAAGTTAAAGCTTTTCAATACGGTTGTTTTTTACTGATTTAACCACTATATACTCTATAGGAATGAAGTTGCGGGATTGTGCCCCTACGTCACGGTCCTTCTTGCTCCATACTTTTGTCTTGATACAAGAGTACAAAAGTATAAAAGTATAAAAAATCAAGCGCTGAACTCGGCCTTCGGGCTCAGACAGCTGTTGCCCTTTTTCTCTTTGCCTGCAAGCCTTCTATGTACTACCTTTTTCAAAGGAGCGGTTTGCATGCAGTACGAACCAGATGAGCAGTTCGGCATCTTGAATCCTATTAAGTGTGGTTGTATTATGATTTGGTTTTCAATGTTTTAATTTACAATTATACCTTCATCGGCAAAGCTAAAATAGGCGCTGTCTGTAAATATAATATGATCTATGATGGTTACATCCAGTAATTTACCTGCCTTGATAAGGCGTAGGGTTAGCTCTCGATCCGTACTACTTGGAGTGGGATTGCCAGAAGGATGGTTGTGCGCCAGTATGACAGCGGTTGCTTGATGATCTAAGACCAATTTAAACACTAGTTTGGGATCTACGATGGTTCCACTGGTACCTCCACTGCTGACTTTTATTTTTTTGATTAGAAAGTGGGCTCGGTTTAAGAGTAAGATCCAAAATTCTTCGGTAAGTTTGTCTGTTAAATCGGGCTGTAGAAGTGTATAAGCCTTAAGCGAACTATTTACAGGCTCTTTTTTTTGTCCTGTTCGCGTACACGTCGGCGCGTTAACTCCATGGCGCACACGATAGCAATGGCTTTTGCTTTGCCTATGCCTTTGAACTGTTGCAATTCTTTTACAGAGCGTTTTGCCAATTCCTGAAGGTTGTTTCCATTTGCCTTCAGAATGTGTTGTGCCAGTGCTACTACACTTATATTACGTGTCCCTGAGCTTATAAGGATCGCTAGAAGTTCGGCATCTGTTAAAGAAGCTGTTCCTTGCCGAAGCAGTTTTTCTCTTGGTCGATCTTCTGCTGCCCAATCTTGTATTTTGAGTGGGGCAGGTGCATTTGCCTCTTGAGCCATACCCAATATTAGGACACGTTCTGTTAGGCTGCTGCTGTTAATCCATTCACATACTTAGCCAGTTTGGCTTTGCTGTTGGCACTTTTGTTTTTGTGTATCACATTGCGCAACACCAGTTTGTCTAACATAGAAAAAACATTAGGGAGCAACGCTTCTGCAGCTGTTTTGTCTGTTAGTTTTTTGACCTTTTTAACAAACGTTCTACAGGTTTTTAACTGATAGCGATTGCGAAGGTATTTTGTATGGTTTGATCGGATTCGTTTTTCAGCTGATTTGTGGTTCGCCATATAACTATATTAAAATTGGATGGTTGTATTGGACTTAAGGCTAAATAAATAGAACTTTTATGCAATTTACGACTTTTTTATCTATCATTCAATCTTGAGACGTTGTATGCGGTATTTCTTTATGCCGCCAATTGCAACCTCCTCATAATGTTACCTTATCGGATTCAAGGTGGGTTAGGGGCATCCAGATGCTCTCGTAGGGCTTGAATTGAAGCAGATACAAAACGCCCCGAGGAGGCATCTACGATGCATTGCTGTATACCCATCTTGTACTATTAACGGTTACGTTCGGGATTAGAAAAATTTATAAATCTGTCAATCCGACAAATTTCTATATATTTAACCCAAATGAAGGTGCGGAATTTTGGCTCGTGCACCACGGATCTTCTTTTCCCTACTTTTGTCTGGATACAAAAGTACGCGTGTGCCATGAATGCATGCAACCAACATGCAATGCTATGGGTTGGCACATCTTAATTTGCTGCTTTTGGCCCTTTCCCACACTTCTCATATATTTGTTATGAGCCAGTTTACAATGGAAAGTTGGTTTTGTTCGAGTTGCAGGGCATTTCCGCCAAGCATTTCCTTGCAATCGTCTTGTTGTACGGAACGTTCCTATTATATTTTTATGCCGCAAATACAATTTAGAGCAGCATTGCGCGAAGCAATGACAGAAGAAATGCAAAGAGACCCAACCGTCTTTTTAATGGGGGAAGAAGTAGCGGACTACAATGGTGCTTATAAAGTAAGCCAAGGGATGCTGGACCAATTTGGCCCTGAAAGGGTTGTGGATACACCTATTTCGGAAGCAGGTTTTGCAGGACTCGGTATTGGGGCTGCCATGAATGGATTGCGCCCCATTATAGAGTTTATGACCTTTAACTTCTCGCTCGTAGCCATAGACCAAATCGTCAATGGCGCAGCCAAGATCCATTCCATGTCTGGTGGACAATACCATGTGCCTATTGTATTCCGAGGCGCAACAGGAAACGCCGGTATGTTGGGTGCACAACACTCCCAAAATTTCGAGAGCTGGTACGCCAATTGTCCAGGACTCAAGGTAGTAGTTCCCTCCAATCCATATGACGCCAAAGGATTGCTTAAGAGTGCCATTCGAGACGATGATCCCGTTTTGTTTATGGAATCGGAATTGATGTATGGAGACCTGGGCGAAGTACCATCCGAACCATACCTCCTGCCCATAGGTAAAGCAAAAATCGTACAACCCGGTACCGATGCGACACTGGTTTCGTTTGGAAAAATGGTCAAAGTAGCGCACGAAGCCGTGCAAGTCATGCGGGAACAAGGCATTGCCGTAGAACTCATCGATCTGCGTACCGTGCGTCCGTTGGACTTGTCTACCATAATCCAATCCGTAAAGAAAACCAATCGTTTGGTCATCGTAGAAGAAGCCTGGCCATTGGGTTCCATTGCCTCTGAAATTGCCTACCAAGTACAAAAACATGCCTTTGATTACCTAGATGCACCCATTCAAAAAGTAAATAGCCTCGATGTGCCCCTGCCCTACGCCCCTACGTTGATCGAAGCCATTTTACCCAATGTGGCCAAGACCCTAGCTGCTCTGAAAACCGTATTGTATCTACCGTAACCGCCTACTGCCATGACAAAAAAATACCTAGTAGGCAATTGGAAAATGAACAAAACCCTCCAAGAAGCCAAACAGTTTGTGGAGCAATTGTTGCCTCAGCTGGAAAAACTTCCCACTTCAGGTCCAACCGTATGGATTGCTCCTGCCTTTGTGCACCTATCCACCCTACAAACTGCCCTTATGCACCATCCATGCGTGCAGCTAGCAGCTCAAAATTGCCACTACGAATCAGCCGGGGCCTATACAGGAGAAGTGTCCGTCTCTATGCTTGCCTCTGCAGGCGTAGCTGGTGTCTTAGTAGGGCATAGCGAACGACGCCTCTACCAAAAGGAAACGGATGCCATGATTGCTCAGAAAGTAAAACAGATCTTGGAAACAGGCATGCAACCCTTGTTTTGTTGCGGCGAACGATTGGAAGACCGTACTGCCGGCACATACAAAACGGTACTCAAGCAACAGCTGCTGCAAGGACTTGCTACCCTGTCTTCTGTAGAAGCAACAAAACTGATCGTTGCCTATGAACCCGTCTGGGCAATTGGCACAGGTCAAGTGGCCAGTTTGGAAATCATCACCGAAGCCCATACCTTTATACGGACAGCCTTGGTAGAGACCTATGGAACAGGAGGTGCTTCTATCCCCATCCTATATGGTGGGAGTTGCACGGCACAAAATGCAGCAGCAGTATTTGCGTGTCCCAATGTGGCAGGAGGACTGATAGGCGGTGCTTCTTTGGAAGCAGATCATTTCATACAACTTATTCAGTTGTTGCGAGGCAGTTGAAGGTTGTATTTGTTTCATGTAGCCATCGCTGTACGGTAAGCTGCCGCATACGCAGCCATATGGTAGGGTTTGCGGACAGAACGAACACCCAAAGCAACCAGTATAGAAGGTTTTATTGCAACAACCTTATTACAGGAACAACAACATGGCACCAGCAATACATTCCGTGCGCAAGGAACAAATTTGTAGGCTTTTGCACAAAGAACTTGGCACACTATTTTTAACCAAAGCCATTGCCTTATTGGACAATACCTTTGTCTCTGTGGCTGCAGTTTATATGGGAAAAGATTTTGGTGTGGCAAAAGTATACTTAAGTTTTTCGCTCCATGAGGAAAAAAAAGAAGCCTTAATGCAACGCATCACCTACCACAAACAGACGATTCGTCGTTTGCTGGGCAACCGATTGGCCCATAAAATGCGTAAAATTCCAGATCTATTGTTTTATACCGACGATGCCGTGATGCAAGGAGCACGCGTTACCGCCTTAATTGACCAGCTGAGCCAAGAAGTTTAACAACCAAGCAAAATGCTTATATGCAACCAGATCATACACATGCCGCTGAAACCTTTCGTTTCACCTGTTTAAACGGATCCACCTTTGAACTAGACGGAGGTCAAGTAGTATTGGTCGTCAATACAGCCTCTCAATGCGGTTTTGCCAAGCAATTGCCTGCCTTACAAACCCTACACGAACGGTACCATTCCCAGGGATTTACCCTGCTGGGCGTATCTTCTCAAAGTTTTCGCAAGCAAGAGTTTGATGAACCATGTGCCATAGCAACATCCCTACAAAAAAAGGGGGGTAACATTACGTTTCCGATTACACAGTTAGAGGCCGTACGAGGCAAGAACATACATCCTTTCTATGCATGGGCTGCTACACAAGTTTCACTCCTGGGCCGACCCAAATGGAACTTTCACAAATACCTAGTAGGAAGAGGAAACAAGCTGATTACCTGGTTTTCATCTGCTACAGATCCGTTGAGCCCAAAGATCCTGGAAGCAGTAGAAACCGCTTTGCAAGCGTAGCAAGGATAGGACCTTATTCCGTACATTTGTTGCAGCGCATGCATGCGTCCGCCAGTAAGGCTTTGGCGCTTTTGAAGCAGGTGCAGCAACACACCATCGTATTTTTTAACCATCGAATCTATGCCTCCTTCTATTTGTTTGCAGGTTTTTACCTTTAACCTATTTCAGGAAAAAACCTATCTGATATTCAACCAAGCCAACGAATGCATCCTGATAGATCCGGGATGTTGTTCCGAAAACGAACAAAAACAACTAGCTGACTTCTTAGAAGAACGGAACTTAATCCTCAAGCATTTGGTCAACACCCATGCGCATATAGACCACGTATTGGGCAATCACTATGTGAAGACAACGTACGGAGTTCCCTTGTCCATGCACGCAGAGAGCCTCCCATTTTTAGAAAAAGTTCCCGATTACCAATCTATGTATGGCATTGAAGGCTATCAACCTACGCAACCAGATCGGTTGCTCTCCGAAGGAGACCAAATCGCTATAATAGGATGTTCTTTGCGCGTACTGTATGTACCTGGCCATGCACCCGGTCATATTGCATTGTATAGCGAAGCATTAAAGGTTTGCTTCTCAGGAGATACCTTGTTTCAAGGAAGCATTGGACGAACCGATTTATGGGGAGGCGACGGAAAATTGCTGGTACAAAGCATTAGAACCAAGCTGTTTTCCTTACCAGACGATGTTGTAGTCTATCCAGGACATGGGGACACTACCACTATTGGCGCAGAAAAGAAACAAAATCCATATGTTGCCTTAACCCAAAATAGGGCTTAACAAGGCTAATTTATGCACACATTTTCACCTTTGCTTTTTCCTATTTGATAGCCAACTAGAATTTGTTTAACCTTTTCAAGTCCGTCAGTCAACGGACTTCCTTTACCGGCTTTATAGGCAATCCTAGCCGATGCATGCCGATGGTGCAGTCCTTGATACCCGGAATCTGCTAACAAAGGAACAGCTGGAGTAGGGGATGGTTCTTCTTTAAAAGTGGTAAAATCATGCTTACTGCCTGGATAGCTTTTAAATAGAGATACAATCTGGTCTTCTATAATACCGACATGATGCGCACTTTTCCAATTGATGTTATTTTTTAGCGAAAAAAATGTAAATTTGCAGAAGGAAGTCTCATACAGTCTCTTGACCAGGGAATGTAATGCTAGGCAATTTTATTTTCATTTGTTTAAAACAACCGTGTGTTTATTAGGAACTAAAGCGCCGACATTCAAAGCCCCTGCTGTACTAAACGGAACGTATACCACAGCAGATTTTTCTTTGGAGCAGTTTTTAGGAAAACAAGAAGTAGTGCTTTTCTTTTATCCAAAAGATTTTACTTTTGTCTGCCCTACAGAATTGCTATCCTTCCAAAAAAACTTGCCTCAGTTTGCCAAACGGAATGTTGCCTTAGTTGGCTGTTCTACCGACACAGAAGAAACCCATTTTGCTTGGTTGCATACACCCCTTACAAAAGGGGGTATTGAGGGAGTAACCTATCCCTTAATTGCGGATACAAGTAAAACGATTGCGGCCAATTATGGTGTATTGGGAGGTGCGTGGAGTTATGATGAAACCAATAAACTGGTTTTTAAGGGACTTCCTGTCGCATATAGAGGCACTTTCTTGATTGACAAGGAAGGCATCATTCGTTACTTAGCCATCAACGATTTGCCTCTGGGTAGGCATGTAAACGAGTTGTTGCGTATCATTGATATGTGGCAACACGTCGAGGCATTCGGCGAGGTTTGTCCTGCCAATTGGGCAAAAGGCAATGTGGCTATGAAGCCTACGCTTGAAAGCGTGGCCGATTATCTAACCAACACAGCACCTTTAAATACATAGACTATGTAGGAAACGCAATATGTTACCTATTTAGGGCTCTTTCAGAACGCAATACTGGTCGAGTCATTTTTAGAAACACAGCTAAAGTATACACTAAAAGACCCATCAGGACAAGTTATGAAACAGCTTTATGCTGTTGGCATAGACCGACTTACTCATCCATAGAAAAAATTAAGTCCGTTGTTATGTCTAAAATTTGCTCAACATTGTTTCAATATAAACTTAATTAAATTAAAATATGAGTACAAAAAAAGAATTTGGTACGATACGTGGGAGGATTTTTCCGATTCACCAACATGAATTGCGTAAATTTCTGCCCATGGCTACTATGTTTCTCTTGATATCTTTTTGCTACGCCGTTACGCGGTCTCTGAAAGACATGAATATGATCAAGGAAGCAGGCACTACTGCCATCTATTGGCTCAAAATGGGTATTACACCGAGTATGATTCTCTTCACGATTCTCTACGGGAAAGTCAGTAGCATCACGAGTAGGGATGGTAGATTCAATGCCATTATGATTTACTTTCTGTCCTTTTTTCTCTTGTCCTTGCTGTTTCTACTTCCGAACAAAGATGCCTTCAAATTAATGGATTTTTCCATCAGTATGATTGAACGCTTCCCTAAATTTTCAGGTCTATGGAAGGTAATTTGCAATTGGCCCATTGCGTTGTTTTACATCCATGCAGAGGCATGGGGCACGTTTGCGCTCAGTGTAGTTTTTTGGACATTTGTAAACGAAATCACCAGTGTAAATCAGGCAAAGCGGTTTTATAGCTTCTTAAGCATGTTTGCAGCTATCGGTAGCATTTTAGCCGGATTGACCTTAAAATTAGACAGCGTACGCAACAATTTTACCCATGGGTTGATCTTTGTCGTTGCGGCAATTGGGTTGCTATTGATCATCTACAACTATTTTACGACAGACATTAAGGCAAATCCCGTTTACTACCAAATAGAGAAAAAAACAAAGAAGCAAAAGCTAAAAATGTCTTTTTGGGAGTCGTTAAAGTTCTTGGTTCAGTCCCGATATTTGATGTTGATATCCATCTTGGTAATGGGTTACGGATTGGTTATATCGTTGTTTGAGGCTGTACAAAAGTCTCAACTAGAATCCTACGCCAGTATCATGAAAGACACTGGTATATTGTCCGAAATGTATGGCAACCAGCAAATCGCAGTAGGCATTGTTTCGATTTTAGTAACTTTATTTTTGGCTACACCGATCTTGCGCAAGGGATGGACGTTTGCAGCCGCTACTACTCCTGTAACGGCTTTGATTATGACATTGATTTTCTTTGCTTGTTTGCGTTTCGGAAGCATGTTAGATGGGGTGTTAAAGTATTTTAACGTAACCGCTTTGTATCTTTCTGTAGTAGTAGGAATTTGCAACGTGGTATTGATTAAGTCGGTGAAGTATGTGCTCTTTGATCCAACAAAAGAAGCTGTCTATATTCCATTAGATGAGGAAACCAAAGTGCGCGGAAAAGCAGCTGTGGATGGCGTAGGTTCGCGTTTGGGTAAAAGTTTGGGTTCTATTATCATTAGTTCACTAACAGTTATCGTTGGATCGGGCAGCATTGAAAACATCCGTACACCCATCGTTTTCATTATTATTGTGGTTATCGTCTTATGGGTACTAGCCGTTCAAGCTTTGGGTAAATTAAAGGCAGAAGCAGAAGAAAAGCACGAAGCCGGACTTAAAGCAAGCAGGTAAGTCTCTGCGCTGCATGTACATTACACTTATTTTAAACACAAAAGCCTAATGAATTAGGCTTTTGTGTTTAAAATACCCAGCCTCACACCTTTGTCTCCTTGGCTTTCTTGTTTTTTTGATCAAAATGATTTTTTTTATATACTAGATCGGAATAAAAGTCCAGCGGATGCATCTCGCCCAAATTGCAACACGTGTCTTTGAAAAAGGATCTATATAACCTTAGTTCGGGATTATACTTATTGTGAATCAGTCATAAGTATATTTTTTATAGATGGTTTTTTCTCTTTTAGCCCATAAGCGGTAATTCCAGCTATCAAATTGACTAGAAAATTAGGTAGGCTCCTATGCCTGAAATGTTCTATTTGACTAATATTTTTGAGCTGATCTATAATTGTTTCAATGATAGATCGCTTTCTAAGCATCAGTTTATCCCAGAGCGGCATAAAAGTATTTTTCATATTTTTTCTGAGCTGGGTAATCAGTTCCATGCTTTATTCATGAGTTTTTCAAACAATTCTTTACCCAGGTGAGTAGGCCAAGCCATTTCAGGCTTAGCCCCTCGCAGATCCGTACGTGAACCTCTCAGCTCATACGGCTCCCATTATCTAAACCGTTAGAACATGGTTTTGTTATATCCATATATTCCTTCTCTTTTTTTTGAGTTGATATACAGTACATAACTAGATAACGTAGCCCCTTTGCTCCGCCATCATTACAATTGCTTCATCGCTACTACGGGCTACTCCGCCCCTTTCTTGCGCGTTGATACTTTCGATCTTGTAGGGTTTCTACTTGTGACTTTTCTCTTTGCATCGCAAGCGAAGGTTCCTGCAGTTCAATACTTAAGCCAGGATGAGATTCACGCCACCTTTATGCCGGATGCCACTTGGACAGTAATCAGGTGTCTTCCAAATTTGTCACAGGTAGATACTTACCCTGCTTTTGACATCACTTGGACCTATCGACACATGTGCAGTGATTTACTTGTATTCGTCTCTCTCATCCACACGTGATACTTCTTGTGTATCTTTTCTGTAACGCCCACTACCATAGCTTTTGACTATGGCAGCTTACAGTCGTTTGCAACCAGTTCCTGAAAACAGATTGCGGAGGGCCTACCTCCATCTTAAGTACTGCTTAGCTGCAGCACACCGTATCCTTTATCCGCAAATACTTTACCCATTAAATTCTTGCATAAATTTTCTACAGGGCATCTATCATTGACCTTACTTGTGGTCAGGTGAAAGTTCATAACTTCTCCCAAATCATTGACTATCAAATGTAATTTGAATCCAAAAAACCAGCCAGTGCTAGTTTTACCTTTAGTAGCAATCGATTTAAAAACCTTGTGCGTATACGATCTTTTAACGCTACAAACTTTGATTGCTGTGGAATCCATAAAGTAACAACCTGTTTTTGTTTTAGACAGGCTTTGTGTAAAAAAATACATCGAAACTAATGTTCTCTGGATCAATTCTATAAATCTATTGTAACTTGGTAATTTACCAAATTCATTAATATGAAATTCTTGTAAATGAATGTAATAACTGACATTCCGCACAAATTTTCTTAAAAATTCATTAGATAAATTTGTTAAATACAAATAATATCACTATATATAAGGTGTTAACAAGGGTTGCGTA
>JAYTOH010000024.1:0-9586 GCA_043747895.1 Amoebophilaceae bacterium | reverse complement strand
TGGCCCGTGAATGTAATAGTTGTCCCATAGTTGTTGTCTGTATTGTGCTTGATTCATTTGAAAAATAAATATACCATTATTCTATGAGACTAAACAATTTTTATTAGGCGTTCCCGTTTGCGCATTTCTGTACGAAAAAACCGCAGCATATGCAATACCTATGTAACCTTTGCTTCCAAAAACAATACAGGGGCATCTTCGAAGCGTTTCTTGCAACGGACCTCGTTATGGGTGCCAACAAGTAGCCTATGTATTTTTAGATCAACCCCCTTTTTGCCTATACGCTGCTATTGGGGATATCCATGATTGTATTTTTAAGAACTGTAGATGGCCGACCAGCTTGGGTTTCTATTTCAATAGATTTGCATCCGTTAGGCAGTACATCGATGTACTGCATTTTTCCAAGAACGAAGGGACACATGACGTAATTTTTGACCCATTGGTGCACCAACGCGTAGTTGTTTGTAACCGGAAGCAAGATACATGAAACCAACTCAGCAGCCTTTGCGTCTAATTGTTCAAAAAGCTTGGCCCGTTTCCGATCGTCCACTGTCCGCATCACTTGATCGTAGAGTGCATCAAATGAATCATCCATCAGCCAGATACCTCCTCCTGCCTTGGGGAAACGTATGAATTCAAACATGGAAGAGTAATCTGGAAAATCGGCACGCCAACCCAACAATGCCAACATGTGGTCCCCTCTTTGGATATTTCTTAGTAAGTCAGGAAAGGAATGTTGCTGCACCTCTATGCAAATGCCGATGCGCTTCATGCAAAGGGATTGAGCAACTGGGCATTGTACCCCGCAAAGTTGGGGGGAATGTGGCTGTGTGGAATGATGCCCAAATTGTCCGTAAAACGTTTGTTGTATGCAATCCGGTCAAAGGCGAGTGACATGGATTGCCGTACTTTTGGAGATGCAACGGAGTTGCTTTGGTCTATGCTTTATCATAATCAATAATTATATGGTTGTGCTAGTTAGGATTTAATCTGACACCATCTATGGTATCAGAGAAGTCTTGCCTGTCCGATTTTGCCCAAATACAAAAAGCTTAATTGGAGTTACCAAACGTGCTTTACATATTCTTTCCTGTAACACCAGTGAAACTTATAAAAATAGTAATATGCTCTATGACAAGTGCGGTTATTTTTTTATTTAAACCGCTGATTTTTCCTATTATATTAATTAATCTTTAATAAAGCTAATTTGGATTCTAATGCAACGGGCAGAAATAGGAAATAATACCAGGAACATATTTTTTAGATGGGAACCATTTGTTGCATTAATGCCTGAAATTTCTGATTCTGTAATAAGGAGGAGGGTAACGAACGGACGTTAAATTAAAAAAAGAAAAACCCCCCACATTCCGCACCAACTATATAATTGAAAATAAGCATTCTTTATAAAATATATGGTGCATGTTTTTGAAAAAAATGAGCACCACTTTTATTTTTTATATTTGATAATCAAATGTTTAAATGCAATATGCAAAAAGCGCCCTATTTAATAAGTATCAAAATCAATCAATTAACAAATTCGGAATGTCGGATAAAACGAAAACAAGTCATGTATATAAAAAAAACGACAGTAGCCTTATATCTTTTGAGCTCTTTTTTTCAAGCATATCGATGCAGCAATTCGAAACAGCATCAATCTTTGCAACCAGTTCCTGCAGAGGGAAAGCCTAATCCGAATGCATTGCAACCAAGAGATACAACACAGAGGGGTATAGCTGTTGGTTCTGTTTTAAATAAAAAAATTGAAAATCGGCAAAAAAGGATAGATGGTGTCCAACCAAAAAATAAAACACAGACAAATATACCAGTTGATTTTGACATTAGTAACGAAATTGAACATTTGAGAAGCAGGGCAGATCAAAAAAGGGGCATTAACTGGTCGTTCCAAGACGATGCTTTGGTACGAAACGCCACCAATCCGAATGGCGTTATATATGCTTCAGAAGATTATGCTGTTCAGATTATGAGTATCTATCGTGCTGCTGGTAGGTTATGCGAATTATATGGTACAAGCGGTCAAAAATTCAATCGATTGGCAAAAAAATTCATAGATCGTTTTAAAAACGAACAGGATACTTATAGCTTACAATCAGAAGATTTTTGGATAAATGAAGTCAAACGCATCAACAAAGCAACCATTGATCGGTTGCAAATTTTGTTTCCTGACCAGTCCCGAACAGAACTCAATAAAAATATACGCATGGCAGAGAATTATGCTGGTATGGAAGACCGCCATTATAACATCACCACCCAGTTTAACGTTGGGAACAAGCTTTTTGCACTGCACGACCAAAAATGGCTGAAACTAACCGAAGCACAAAGGAATGAATTTAAAAATAGGAAGTCGAAAGGATGGTATAAATCCTTGCCGGAATTTGAGCAAAAACTAGTGGACCGTTATCTAGAAAAATTTTTAGATGGTACGCATTATTTTCCTACGCAAATTCGAAAACTTCCAGGATGTAGAAATGCCTACAAAAAAAGCGTCTTGGCATACGATGAAAATAAAAAACCCATTGTCTTAGGTACCTATGCACACCTTGGAACCTTGGCATCCTTGGTCGAAAATCAGTCGATAAGTGAAGAGATCAGTCGCGCAAACTGGGAACAAATAGGTACACAGATGCACCCTGAATCAGATCTAAAGGTAGTTTGCTTGAATCATAGAAAAGACATAGAATCAATAGGATATATTGGAGAGAAACAAATTGTAGACCAAACAAAACGCATTGTAGGAGATGCTTCATTTTCTTGTTTCCCAATAAACCTATTGGGTACTTTGACCACCTCTGTGTTCAAGCAACCGGTTCAAGACTTATTGGCTGCAGTAACTACTGTGTACGCAAATCAATATCCAGCAATCACCGATCTACTCACACAACATGCAACAGAACGGTCAAAAACAGTTGTACAGAACACACTAGCCGCAATACCGAATACAGACGACCAGTGGTTTTTTGACAAGCTATATGCTTTAAAAGAAGCTGCTGAACGTTCAGATTTCAACAACAAAGTTGAACATAATTTGAGCGTTAACGACAACTATTATGCCGATCTTTCTGCCAATTACGCTGCATGCAAAGCACGCTTGGATATTGTGCAAGGCAAAACAGATGCAAGTGTAGCCATTTGCTGCAAGAGCGGTAAAGACCGTACTGGTTATAGCTCTTTTCTGGTAGATACCAAGCTTATAGAAGCAAACTTGAGTAGAGCAGCAAACACGGATTCGATCCATAGGGCGTTGGCCGGTACGGGACACTTTCAACTATTGTCTGGGTTAAATGGCGGAATGCCAGGGAGGTTTGGCATCAAAGGAGGAGGCATACGCAAATCACGCGCTAAAGTGCACGACGCATTGTTTCGACCATCGGCAAATCTTACGAATGTTCCTGCGTAGGATACCGCACGTCTCCCTTAAAGTCAAGCTTTACAGCGAGCAGCTTCAACTTAAAGACGACTATGGGATTGTGGCTTAAGCAATAGGTCTTACCTTGAAGCAAGGCCTTATTCTTTTCCCCAGCTTGCCTGATAACTAGTATGTAAAAATACTTTTCGCTTGATCCATTCAAACATAAGGATGTGCTACAATACCTGTTTCACGGGATATTTTTTAGGAAGACTTGATCGATTTTGCTGCATCTATTTTGACTTTTTAGTCCCTCTCTATATTGTGTTTTCTTGTTGATTATAGATCTAGTACAAGATTTCCGTTTGTACGTGTGGCCATGCTTTACCGTCTGTAAAACGATATCCCTTTGTGCACGCAGGCAAACAAATAAATTATTTTTGTATTTTGTGGGTCTCGACATTGTTTCAGACAAGCTGTTCTTTTAACCTTAATCCAGCTAGCATGATTTTCGACATTCTGCTGAATATTCCACTCTTGATGATCATCTTTTTCTTAGGGATTGCCATGACGATAAGCTACTATTTTAGTACAAAAAAAATTACCTTCCGCGAATATGCCATAGGAGACAAGCATTTGGCTACTCCTTACTTGGTGGGAACGGTGTTGATGACGGCTTGGGGAGGGGGCGCATTGTTGCGCATGGTGGAGCAAGTGCCAACTACTGGGCTTTATTGGATCGTTTTAGCGACCTTGGCTGGGTTTCACCTCTGGATTATTAGCCCATTGGCGAAGCGAATGAGGCCTTTTATGCAACATCTTTCTATTGCAGAAACCATAGGAAGTGTGTATGGACCCCATCCAAGAGTAGTTGCAGCTTTATCTGGCATTTGTTTTTCAGTTGTGGGATTGGCCATTGAGATACGGGTAATGTCTCTAGCCATTGGCATGTGCACAACCTCAACCGATCACCAATTGGTTGCATTATTGGCTGTGTGTGCCCTTGTCTTTTATGCCATGTTCGGAGGCATACAGGCCCTGACGTTTGTCAACCTATTCCAACTTGTTATGTTTAACCTAATCATCCCGATTCTTGCTTGGCTTATGTTTTTTAAAACAGGAAACCCAGTAGCAGCATTGCTGTCCTTTGCGAAAGCCCATCCGAAGTTTCAATCCAGTAATTTATTCATTTGGGATACCAAATTCATAGGTATGCTTTCGTTGGCTTTAGCTTACCTTGTGTCTTATATAAATCCCAACATCATGCAACGCATTTACATGTGTTCTAGTTCCAAACAGGCAAAAGAGGCATTTGCTTATGCAGGACAATTTTCTCTGGGCATAACTGGATTTATTATGCTGATTGGGTTGTGTATATTTGTCGGAGCACCAGATGTGCCCGTTACAGGCATTTGGGATTATGTGGTTGCTGATCTTCCTGCCGATTTTAAAGGCTACCTTATTCTTGGCTTAGTGGCCATAACACTATCCACGGGGGAATCTTATGTGCATGCTTGTTCGGTTTTGGCTGGTCACGATATACTAGCCAGTTTGAGGGGCCACCAAAAGGAGGGTGTACCTACTAGCGATACAGAATCACTAAGGGTAGCCAGAAAGACAGCGGTACTGGTAGGCCTATTGGCTACGATCGTGTCTCTTTATTGGACTGACTTATTGGCGTTACTGCAACTTGGCTTTTCGTTTTCAATACCAATTGTAACGGCTCCCTTGCTCCTAGCCATCTACGGCTTTCGTGGCACCTCTCGAACGGCTCTGATTGGTATGGGGGTTGGTGCCGTTTCTATGGTATTGTGGAACCTATGGGTCGAACCACGCACCGGCATCCATGGATCTTTTTTTTGCATGATTGCCAATGGATTGGCTATGCTGATAGCGCACTATGGGATGCGCCAGACCAAGGGTACAGGGTGGGTGAAACCCCCAAAAAGATACTGGAAAATTAAGACAAGCAGCGGAATACCACGGTTGTTTTTTTTCTTTTTCTAGCTGTTGCAATGGAAAGTTGCATCAGTTTAATTTTAGGCATTTCCGCACAGAAAACCGCAGCATACGCAACTATATGCAACTTTTGCGTATGGAACGAACGCCAAAGTGGATCCTGGAAGGTTGCATCGCAACGGTTTTCGTATACCGCATTTGTTTATGATAGCATTTATTGATACACACGCCCACCTGTATGGAGATCCTTTTCAGGACGATTTAGCGTGTGTGGTAGCAAGAGCACAGCAAAATCATATAGCAAAGATCTACATGCCCAATATAGACGAAACAACCATAGCCAAGGTTATAGACACTGCTCAAAGATATCCTACAGTTTGTTTTCCCATGTTGGGCATACATCCTTGCCACATCCGAAGCAATTTTATACCACAATTGTATGCAGTAGAAGCATGGCTGCAAAAAGGTTCCTTTGTAGGCATAGGTGAAATTGGCATAGATCTCCACTACGACTGCTCCTTGCGTCAAGAACAGCAAGAAGCCTTTGCCATTCAGGTTGATTTGGCCAAGAAGTACCATTTGCCCCTATCCATCCATTGCAGGAATGCATTTAAAGAAGTAACGGCTTTATTGGAACAAGCACAAGATGGAACGTTACAGGGCATCATTCATTGTTTTACCGGGAACCATATGGAAGCAGAAAAATGCATAAATCTTGGTTTTTACCTCGGAATTAGCGGCATTGTGACGCTGCCAAAAAATACGTTGGCTGAAACACTTGCGGCAATAGACCTGATGCATTTGGTGTTAGAAACAGACAGTCCCTACTTGGCTCCGGTACCCCATCGAGGCAAGCGGAATGAGCCAATCCATCTGCTGCATACAGCCACAAGAATAGCAGAAATCAAACGCGTTTCGCTAGAAGAAGTAGCGCGTGTCACTACAAAAAATGCCGATAATGTGTTCAATAAAAACACTGCGTCAGTCGGACAACAGTAGCAAGGTCTTTGCGGGCAACAGCCTCGCATCATTTCCATCTTCTATGGGACCAGAGCCAAATAGAGGGATTGCGCAAGATATCTGCTTCAAGTTGTTGGGTGTAAGAACATGCAATTTCCTGTACAGATAGCGTATGAGGAGCTGCTGTGAGCAAGATGGGCCGAATCCTATAATGCCCTCTTTTTATTTGATGTGTTTCCATATAAAAAATAGGGAAATTACATTTTTGTGCGAGTTTTGCAGCAGTTACTGCTACAGCAGTGGGTTGCCCCAAAAAAGTGGTCCAACAACAGGTATGGGTGTTGAACGGGGCCTGGTCAATCAAAAAAGAAACGGCTTGTGCAGGTCCTTTGTAACGCAACAGGTACTGCGCTATGGAATGCATGGGTATCGCTTTGCGCTGAAAACGGGTGCGCAAGCAGAGGGCCATTTGATTCATCCCGTGCTGGTGCAGCGGCTGGTATGCGGCACATACGGTATAAGGTGTCTGCAAAGCGAGCACATGAGCCGTCCACTCCCAATTGCCAAGGTGCCCTGCAACAAGTAGAATGGATTGGTTTTTTTTGTAAAATTCTTCAAATAGTGGGGTATGGTCGATTGTAACCCGCTTGTTTAACGCACAAGGTTTAATAGACAAGGCCTTAACCTGTTCAATGCACAAATCGCATAAGTGGCGGTAAAAAGCCTTTTCTAAATCGTTTCGTTCTTGCATGCATTTGGCTGGGAAAGCATTCTGTATGTTGGTTGCTACTATCTTTTTTCGATACCCTAGCACGTAATATACGAGTACAAAAAGTGCATCGGAGAGGCCATACAGAAAGCGAAGGGGCAAAAGAGACAGCATGTAACAGAATAGGTATACAGAAGGCCCCGTGATTTTCATATGCTTTGGTTTTCGGTGCGGCAATGCTACAACTTGGACAGATACAACCTTCCATTGCAACGGACTCGTGTTTGTAGAACGTACAAAGGCCTGCATGCAACTACGTTCAGTTGCTTTACCCCACCTTCCGCACTTTTTGTTAACGTGAGTTTGGATTAGGAGCAAAAAACAGCTTAAAAAACTCCTTTGTGCTTATATTTGATATTTATAGAAAATCAATCGCGCAAACAACAAAGGAAACAATAATAAATGTAACAAAATTCGTAGAAACTTTCTACTGGAAGGTGTATGAGTTGTTTTGTTCTTATGGAACAACACATACCATCTAAAACAGAAAACGATACAGTAGAGGGATATCAAGCCTTTTTAGGCAGTTTCTAGCTAGAAGGCATCAAAAAACAAAATGTTACCGTGCAAATTACCAACAGAAGTAGGGTTATGCAAGAGGTCTCATGAATGGTGACAAAGTGGCATGGCCAATGAACCATACGCTATAAGAATGAAGATGCGGGATTGCGCCCCTACGTCACAGTCCTTCTTGCTCGCTCTGTACTTTTGCCTTGATAACAAAAGCACCAAAAGATCAAGCGCTGATTGAAAAAAGGAGGCAGAAAGCACTTGCACGCTTTCTATGCATTTCTTTTTTCAAAGGAGCGAGGGCAGTACGGACTAGATGGGGACCCGCACCTTGAATTGAATGTAGTGTATACGCAATTAGCCATTACGCAACTTTTGATTGATAGCAAGTTTTTATAGATTAAAAAGTAGTATATTCCTTACAATACGAATGACTTATAAAAGGCACCCGTTGCACATGCGCGTCAGATAGGCATACGGTATATAGCAATCCCGTAGAGACACGCAAAGCAGTACCGTGTACAGCAGGAGCATATGAACTGCTGGAAACGAATGTGATTGGTAGAAAAAATCTCGAAAAACAGCTTATTAAATAAATAGCAATAAAATATGAATCGATACGAAGAAGTAGAAAGATTAGTCCTTTCGTTAAAAGAAGAGTTTCACAAATTTTACGAAAAAGACAATAAAGCAGCTGGAACACGCGTCCGTAAAGGCATGCAAGAATTGAAAAAAATCGCACAAGAAATTCGAGCCAGCGTGCTGGATGTGAAAGCAAGTAAGGCACCGGTGAAAGCCTAACTTGAGACACATAGGACTCTAATGAACAGTTTTGTTCGATAAGCAGATATATGTGCTTGTCTAACAAAACCGTTTTTAGACCATTCTAATGCAACCTGCTATAAATCCTATTTTTGAGAAAATAAGCACCGCTTTAATTTTTTATAACTGATAATCAAATTTCGCAATGCAATATTCAAAAAAATGGCTATTCAATTATTAGCTCACAATCAATTAATTAAAAGGTGCGGAATGTGGAGTGCAGGCAAAGAGGAAGAGGAAAGCGTATAGTGTAGTTTTCGCAATGCCTACAATTGAACCGATACCACCTTCCATTGGAACCGCCTTATATGGATTCACTTACGGTACGAATCTGCAACATCCCTGGCGTAGGGTAGTAAATTTCCCCTGTTTCCAACAAACTCCTGATGGCAGTTAATACGTCTTGTTCTTGTTCGGGATGAACAGCCAATAGTATCGTTTTGAGGTCCTGATTTCCCTTTGAAAGCACATCTATGAGATAGGTTCTCCATTCTTTTTCAACCTGATGCGGCCTGTTTTGAGCTGTGTTTTGTTTGCAACAATCGCATGTGTGGCAGACAAGAGGGGTTTCATCAAAGTATTCCAGCAACAGGGTTAGACGACACAGGCGTTGGTTGGTGACGTAATGAATAACCGATTCTACTTGCTTGCGGGCAGCTTCATTTTTTTGTTCGATCTTATCGGTGCTAAGCGGCAAACCTGCGACATTGTACCGTGGCGTTAAGAACGTAATTTGTGGATTCGATTTTTGAGGAAGGTATTCTACTGCCTTTAAGCGATGCAGCGCATGCAAGTGTTCGCATACCATTGCTTCTCTCAGTTGGATCAATTGAGCTACTTTTTTTTCTACTATGGTGCAATAGGATGCAAACAATTCACCACCATAAAGTCTTAAAATTCCCTTGATAACCAAATCAAAAGAAGGATTTCGCAACTGAAAATCGTACAAGTCTTTTCGATCAAGCAACAAAAAAAGTTTTGAGGGCTGATAGTAGGCTTCGTTGAGTTGTATCAAGCCTTCTGATTCCAATACTTTCAATCCATAATAGGCTTCTTTGGAATAGAGCCCCATATTTTTTTTAAAATCTTGGAAATCAAAATCATATGTTTCCAATGTATGGGATCCCACGGCTATTTTATAGTAATTTACGAGCTGCTGGTAGACTTTTTTGACTTGCTCAATGGTGGGATAGCTTTCCTTC
>JAYTOH010000023.1:0-5599 GCA_043747895.1 Amoebophilaceae bacterium | reverse complement strand
GGATTTCAGGGTAATGCTTCCTTTTGCATCTAGGACGATGTCTTTGCTGCTGCTTAGGGTAATTCCACTGGAATCCAATACGATTTTATTGTTGTTTTGATCTACGATTTCAATGCCTTTGTTTTTATCGGATAGCTGAATGAGTCCACCTTTGGGCGTTTTGATACGGATTTCAGGTCCGTCTTTGTTGTCGTGAAAGGTGAGCTCTAGTTTCTCACGGGATACGAACGACTTGATCAAATTTTTGGCATCCATGGCGTTGGGTGGGGCATGTTTGCCGCTGTAGAGCGAGCCTAAGATAATCGGTGCGCGTACGTCATCGTTGACGAAACCTACTACGACCTCATCTTCTATTTCTGGAATGAAAAAGGCGCCCGATTTTTGGGTGGCATAAAACGAAGCCAATCGGCACCAAATGCCCTCTTTTGGGTTGCTCTGAACGAGCGGTAGATGCACGAAAAGGCGTTCATTTTTTTGGGGATCTTGGGCAATTTGTTTTACAATCCCAATGTGTAATCCATGCATGGGAGCCATGGTTCCTGCTGCAGGTAGGGAGCCTATGTCGCTGTATTGCCGTACATACCGTTTGGCTTCTAGTCCTAGGGTTAGTTCGGTTTGCCATGTTCCTGGCGTTACCATGTGACGGATGCCCGATACGTATGCATCGCCTGAAAAGTGTGCGGCCCCTTTTTGAATGGCTATAAGGTTATCATGCAGCAGTTTTGGATTGCCTCGTACGGTCATTGTGCCTTTTATTTTTGCGATTCTGCTGCGGTCCAGCAGCCCATCTGCAAGCGTTTTGATTTCTGGATTGGCCAAGCCAGCGTGGGCAATGGAAACGGGACTTTGGTTCGTGGCCGAGGTCAGCTTTTTGTAAGACAAGTTCCCCATGGATCGTTCTCCAGGGTCGGATGCTTTGGACGAAACAATGGTTTGCTTGTTGCTGTCCCAAGAAATGGCAGCAGCGCCTGTCCATGGCTCTCGTGCATCTGTCTCGATGTCAAAATCCATAAAGTCTTCCCCATAGACGTAAGTAACAGAACCTTTGCCGGTTGTTTTGGGTTTTTTTACGGAAATTTCCCCATTGTTTACCAACACTATTTGTCCATTGGCTTCGGCTCGGATGTTTAGAAAATCCCAATCGGTGAGTTCGTATTGTGTAATGCTTTCGTGCGTGGTTGCAGTGGTTTCTAGTTTGTTTTTTAGTCCGCTGTAGGTGCCTAGAATTTTTTTTAAAAGGTCGCTGTCCTTGCTCTTCACAAAGTGCATGGTTTTGGGCGTAAGTGTTGTTTTATAGGCAACGTCTCTGCAGGTTACCAGAAGGGTAGGAGCCCCTGTTGTCCTTGATTTTACTGCCAATTTAGCGACTAAGCCTTCAAATAAGGTAGATAAGGTTGTTCCATACCCTGCTTGAATGGTTATGGCAGCTCCGATTTCAAAGGTTTTTCCATCGGCAATCGAAAATGTTTGCGATTGCATGTCTCCATCGTACAAAACGATGCGTGCATACGGGATCTTGTTGATGTGTTTGTCTATTACTATGGATTGTATGGGGCATTCTGGATCGAGGGTTTTTGATCCAACTTTTATGGAATAAGAAATGCGTTCTTCTGGTGCGTTGCTCATAATCTGGAAGTTGTTGTTACCAATTCGTAGGATATAGGTACTGAATCCATCGAAATAAATTTCATACACGTTTTGATCTTACGTATTAAGTAACTGAATTAATGCGAAACTTGCAACCTGGTTGGCATGGTTGTGCATCATATTGAAAATGATAGCTGTTTCAAAGGGGTGTTGTGTGTTGCATCTGCGTACCCTTTAAATGTTGTAACGCTTTCCGTTTTATTTCCATAGGTCATTGCTCATTTCTTATAGAATGACTAATTTACGTTTTTACCTTAACCGGCGTTGCTAACGTAGCATTATTGGTTGACCCTACATTCCGCGCCCGCAGGGGCTGGATATGCTCGTATATAAACCATACAATTCTTATGAAATGGACTTTGCCGGAACTTGTCAAACGCTTTGATGCACGGTTCGTACCATCTTCTTCTACGGAAGAGATCGACCGTCTTTGTACGCTAGAAGAAGGTGCTCCCGGAGGCCTTAGCTTTTTTTCCAATCCTATTTATACAGCGCTGTTGTACCAAACCCACGCTTCTGCTGTATTGGTTCCTGCGGACTTTACGCCTCGGGCACCGCTATACCCTGCTTTGCTGGCTGTGAACGATCCGTACCGTTGTTTTTGCCTACTGTTGGGAGAAGCATACCGGGAACAGACACGTGCCAAGTATGGCACAGAAACCCCTTCCTATATTGGGCAGCATGTTTCCCTAGGCAATCATGTCTATCGAGGAGCGTTTTCGTACATTGGAGATCATGTAACCATAGGGGACAATGTAAAAATTTATCCCCATGTATGCATAGGCGATCGTGTGGTCATTGGAGATGATACCATACTCTATAGTGGCGTTAAAATTGCTTCCAATACCCATATTGGGAAACGATGTGTGGTGCATGCGGGAGCTGTATTAGGCAGTGCTGGATTTGGCTTTGTAACCCACGCAGATGCATCGTACCAACGCGTTCCTTCGATTGGGAAGGTGGTCTTGGCAGACGATGTAGAGATTGGAGCCAACACCACCATAGATGCTGCTGTCATCGGAAAAACAACCATCGGGAGAGGCACCAAAATAGACAATCTGGTACAGGTAGGACACAACGTACAAATAGGTATACATACGGGCGTTGCAGCGCAAGTAGGGATAGCCGGCTCAACCAAAGTAGGGAGCCATTGCAAGTTGGGTGGACAAACGGGTATTGCAGGCCACCTTGAAATCGGGGATCGTGTAACTGCCCTAGGACGAGCAGGTATTACTCGATCGTTTAAAAAAGGGCACATCATCCTTTCTGGCACACCTGCCTTTGAGCACAAAAAATTCTTGGCTTGTTATGCACATTTTAAGCATAGGATGCGAAAAGAGACGCGAAAGCCGTCAATTTGAACCGCACTTTGGCAAGGTAGTCCAACACTACATCGCAATGTATGCCCCAATGGAGGTCATCTCTTCGGGACGAACCCACCGGATGGTTGTATCTTTTTTAAACCAAGTCATTTGCCTTTTGGCATATTTTTTGGTGTTTGCCTTGATCTGGTTTACCGCTTCTGCTAAGCTACATTGCCCATCCATAAAATGAAACAATTCTCGATAACCCAATGTTTGCAATGCATTGCAGGTACGGTATGGGTATACCTTTTCGGCTTCTGTCAACAAACCTTGTTCCATCATTTCCTCTACGCGTAGGTCAATGCGTTGGTGTAATACCTCTTTGGGCAGCATGAGGCCGATTTTAATTACATTGAAATCTCTCGGAGGGGGCACCTGCTGACGGAATGTGGAGTAAGGCCTACCGGTCCCCAAACAGATTTCTAAAGCTCGGATGGCCCGTTTTGGATTTTGAAGGTCTGCAGTATGGCAATAAGCCGGATCTTTTTGTTTCAAGCGTGCAACCAACCAGTTTAGTCCTTTGGTTGCGAGTGCATTATTTAAGTTGGTCCGCAACAGGGGATCTATGGGAGGAAAAGAAGCTAGGCCTTCGCACAGGGCTTGTATGTACAGTCCAGATCCGCCTACCAGTAACAGTTGTTTTTTTTGTTCAAAAAGTTTTTCCAACTTCTGCAGTGCTTCTTGGGCAAACAATCCCGCTGTATAGGTAGTGTGTAGGGGTAAAAACGATAGAAAATGATGTGGAATTTCTTGCTGCTCCGCTTTGGTAGGTTGTGCTGTTCCAATGGGTATTTCTTTGTAAAATTGTCTGGCATCGCTCGAAATAATTTCCGTTTGCAGCTGTCGAGCAAGCTGTATAGAGAGGGCTGTTTTACCACTAGCCGTAGGGCCTACGAGTACAATAAGGTCCTTTGTATGGGAAGCAGTTGGAATAGGCATTGTGGATGGAATTATATTAATCGTTTTCAGTGACTTCATTGTTTTTAGCGGCTGCTGGGAACGCTTCAAATTGGACCTGTTGGTTGAAGTGATTGAGCCCCGTTAAATTCCATCGTGGCATGGTGCTTATTTATCCTTTAACAACCTGCGCAATACTTTCCCTATAGGTGATTTGGGTAGGCTGTTTCGGAATTCCACGTATTTGGGAATTTTATAGCGCGTCAACTTTTCTTTGCAATAGGCTATGATTTCTTCTGCTGTGAGTGAGGCATCTTTTTTTACAATGCAAACTTTGATGGCTTCTTTCAAGCTGATGTCTTCTACGCCTATGGCGCCTACTTCCAATACTTTGGGATGCCCTATTAAGACCTGTTCGATTTCATTTGGGTAAACGTTAAAACCAGAAATATTGATCATGTCTTTTTTTCTATCTACAATGGAAATGAATCCATTATGATCCATAATTGCTATATCTCCTGTCTTAAACCAGCCATTGACAAAGGCTTGCTCTGTCTCCAAGGGTTTGTTCCAATAGGACTGGATAACTTGAAGACCTTGGACCAGCATTTCTCCCATGGTTCCATAGGGCACTTCATTGCCTGCTTCGTCTGCTATGACCACTAAAGTTCCGGGTAGCGGCATATGGTGTACACCATCAATCATATCGGTAGCAACGCTAGGTGAACATTCTGTGAGTCCATAGCCTTCTAAGAGTGTGCTTCCTGTACATTTTTCCCACATTTCTTTGGTGTGTGGTTGTGTTTTCATGCCACCGGCTACAGTGAGTTTTAAAGCAGAAAAGTCTAGTTGGTTGAATTTGTCGTTTGCCAACAACTTTTCAAAAAGGGTATTGATGCCTATTAAACAGGTTGGTTTGTATCTGTGCAGTGCTTTTACAAACCTTGGAATGTCTCTAGGATTGGTAATTAACAAAGAACTCGCTCCTATTTTAGCCATAATAAGCAACCCTCCTAGGCCCATAATATGGTAAAAGGGCAGCGGCATAACGACCCGTTCTACGTTTTCTTGCAGCATCAGTCGCATCACAGGTTCCAGCTGTTGCAGGCTAGCCAAAACATTTCCATGTGACAACACAGCTCCTTTGGATACGCCTGTGGTGCCTCCCGTATATTGTAAAAAAGCGGTATCAGAAGGTTTTAAACCTACGGATTGAAACAATGACTTTTTTCCTTTTTGCATGACTTCTTTAAAAGACACGGCCTGCGGCAGGTGGTAGTTAGGCACCAGTTTTTTGATTCGTTTGACAAAGAAATTAAGGAAGTTGCCTTTTAGTCCACCCAATAGGTCTCCTATTTTTGCCACAATAATGGTTTGAATGGCTGTTTCGGGTAAAATATCGACCAACTTATGCGCAAAGTTCTCCAAGATAACGATTGCACGTACATCGGAATCCTTCAGTTGGTAAGCCATTTCATGAGGCGTATACTGCGGATTGATATTCACTACTACGTATCCAGCTCGCAACATGCCCAGTACTGCAATCGGGTACTGCAACAAATTGGGCAATTGAATCGCCACATGCATGCCGGGTAGCAGCGGTGTATGCTGCTGCATATAGGCTGCAAAAGCTTTGGATAGCTGGTCAATCGCACCAAACGTAAGTACTTTCCCCATGTTTTCACACATGG
>JAYTOH010000022.1:0-4524 GCA_043747895.1 Amoebophilaceae bacterium | reverse complement strand
TGAACAACAGTTCCTGCAACAAGCAGTGCCGTTACAAAACCCATGTCAAGAAGCAAAACTGGCACATACTACAGCAAAACCAACTATCAGCTTGTTAAAACAAGCCATGTGCAGCATGCAACCGACAGACCAGCTTGCTGATGCTGCTGTACACATCGGAAATAACTATCATACGAACCATGCACTTGTGCAAAGTAAACTAGACCATAGCAACCCATATAGAAAGTGCGCTGGCTTGTAGCGCATGGTTGCTAAAACGAGCAGCCGTTGAAGGAGCTTTATATGGATTGGCACATAAATAGGCATATTACAGGGCGGACTACATAGTCTAATGAATAATGTGTACATTTATAAAAACTTATAAACATTACGATTATGGCTGTTGCTAAATTTCTAGATCCTAAAAATGATGTTGCTTTTCGCCGTATATTTGGCACCGATAAAAATAAAGATATTTTGATCCATTTTATCAATGATGTACTGGAGCTTAAACAAGGCAATAAAATCAAGGAAGTAACCTTTTTACCCACGATTCAAGTACCAGAAATTGCTGCTAAGAAACAAAGTATAGTGGATGTCTTATGTAAAGATGAAAATGGCGTACAACTTATTATTGAGATGCAGGCCTCTCCACAAGAAGGATTTGAAAAACGTGCGCAATATTATGCAGCCAAAGCCTACTCACGGCAGTTAAATCAAGGGAAGCAAGTAGGGACTAGATATATAGATTTAAAGGCGGTCATATTTATTGCTATTAGTGATGTGATTCTCTTTAAAGACAAAGTATGCTATAAATCGGATCATGTTATTTTGGATAAAAATAGTCATTCTCATGATTTACAGGATTTCTCTTTTACGTTTATCGAATTGCCCAAGTTTAAAATCACTAATATAAACTTACTGACGAATGTCATTGAAAAATGGTGTTACTTCTTCAAGTATGCTGAAGAAACCACTGAAGCTGAGTTATGTAAAATCATAGGATTAGATCCAGTAATAGGAAGGGCCTATGAGGAATTAAATCAGTTTAACTGGACAGAAGAAGAACTCTTCCATTACGAGCAAGAAACCAAACGCATCATAGATAACAAAGCTTCTGAGGATTATATGATAAAAACTGCTAAGGCTGAAGGTATAGCACTTGGTGAGGCTGGGTTACTGAAAATGATGCTACATAATGGTATTTCTTTTGAAGCAATTGCTAAGATAACCAATTTATCCGCTAGTAGGATCCAGCAATTATTAGAATTGGACTGAAAATAAAATAAATATAGATAACGAATGCATGCTTTTTTAGTAAAAATCTTATTCATTAAATGGATATGTCCGACGGTTCCTTGTGGTCTTAAAGAGGTGGCCCGCAAGGTCAAGCATGGTACGTTGGCGACCAAAGAAGAAATGGCCTATATGGAAGGCTACCGTACGTTTCGAAAAACCCATTTTACGTTGTACGAGACCGTTCCCCCGTGTGGCAACTAAAAACGCATCTTTATAACCTTTATAATTCTTGGTCTATTTGTTGATAAGTGATAAGTTAACCATGCATCTTTCTAAGAAGAAAGCGGTTCTTTTGCAGTTGTTTCTACTGATCCTCTTTGGTCGGCCGAGCTGTTTTGCACAAGTAGAGCAGACATTGCGGGTTCAGGAATGGATCATAGGATTGCCCCGGTCCCATAAAAAAATGTTGTACAAGTACTCTGTCTATCAGCCATCTCGTACAATTTTAGGCATGCCTATTAAAAGATGGCTTTACGCATGGGGGAAGCGTGGTTACGATGCAAAAAAAATACAGTCTTCTATAGAACGTACCGAGCAGCTGTATGCACGTAAGTTGGCGCATGCTACAAGCGAAAAACAAAAAATAAAACTTATTTCCAGAAAAAAAAAGCGTATCGAGGCTCAAACAAAACTACTGGTCCACGGAAATAAGTTGATGCGTATGGGTGAAAAACCAGTTGCATACCACCCTCATTCTGTAACACGCAACGAAAAAATGTTTTTATACTACCTGCGTTCAAAAGGCTTTTTAGATGCTATCCTTGCCACTGAAACAGATTTTCAATCGAAAAAAGTTCGTATTGTGTATCGGATTACCCCTGGGCGGGCATATACCATTGCTTCAAGTAAGTGGATGGTGTGCGACGAAGCAATTGAAAAAGTTTTAATGCCCCATGCAAAAGAAACCCTAGTCAAAATAGGATATGCGTATGATTACCAGAATTTTATAAACGAACAAGAACGTATTGTGACCTTGCTCTCTCAGCATGGTTATTTTGAATTCGATGAACAATACGTCCGCTTTACGGCAGAAGTAGATGCAGATCATGCTACCCTGGCTGTTGCAACCCATATAGATCCCCCTGCGCCAAATAAGCAACATAAAACTACAAAGATTGCCAAGGTTGTGGTCTATTTAAATACAAATAATCAAACACCAACAGGCAAGGTATACACAGAAACGTACGATGGTATTTCGTTTGTGGCTCAAAAAAACAACCATCCTTTGAAACAGTTGGCCCATAAGATAGTCGTTCGTCCAGGTGATCTTTACGATACCAATAAGATTATAGAAACATACGAACGTTTGTATGGCATTGCACAGTTTGACTCGATTGCTATTTTGCCCAAGCTAGAGTCAGACGAGCTGGTGATGCACATTCATGCAAAACTGTACGAACGCATGCGGTTGCAAATGGAACTCGGAGGCGAATGTATTGACCTAAATTTGAAAAAGCTGCGTCCGACTATTAAAATAATGCCTACCCTAAGAAGGTTGTTTGATGGATTAAGCATTGTCCATATTGAAGGCACTGTTGCATGGAGAGAACAACAAATGTTCAAAGGAACATATGCTCTTTATGAAAATAGGACATATGGATTACGTGTTAAATGCACCAACCCTTCTTTTATGTTTTTCTTACCAGAGCACGTGCATCGATTGTTAGAAGCATTTTATCCCCGTACTTCTATTGGCGTTGGGTACGATTTTATTAGAAATTCATTGTATTTCAAGAAAAAGATAAACGTAGGGTTGCATTTCAATTGGAACAGTCCATCTAAACATATTTCATATGAAATGGTGCCAGTCAAAATAGATTTTATGCATCCCTATCTGATAGACAAAACAAAAAAAGACAACTTAGAACTAAAATTGCAAGCTCCTTCTTTTGTAACAACCTTACTTTTCTCGACTACGCTAAAAAACGGGGGGGGAGATGCGCACAGGAACACCTTAGATGCTTGTAAGTGGATGCTCCATTTTGGTGTCGAACAGGGTGGATTGTATGAACAACTTTTTGCCATTAGAAAGATGTTGCCAAAAGATTTTTTATGTTATAGACATACCAAATTGGATGGAGCGTACCGACATGGATTTCATCTGGCGCAGGATACCCTGCTTGTATACCAAGTTAAGATGGGCGTAACCATTCCCCATGGAGTAAATGCACAAGTACATCCAGAGAAACAATATGAAATAGGCGGCCATAGGGGCATACGTGCCTGGGAAACGGCTATGCTAGGGCCTGGCAGCTACGAAGCAACGGATCAAGTCGTGGAACGCCCCCAAGGCGATTGCCTGCTGTTGGGCAATATAGAAATACGTCAAAAATGGATCAGTCCTTTGGAAGGCGCCTTATTTTTGGACATAGGGAACACGTGGCAGTTGTCCAAGCATGCTCCTATTGCCATGCGCTTTGATCAAAAAAGTTTTTATAAAGCATTTGCTGTGGGGGGGGGGATTGGGTTGCGATTGAATTTTTACGATACGTTTGTATTGTGTGGAGATCTGGCCTTTAAATTACGCAAGCCTGCTGGGTGCGTTGTAGCGAAATCCGAACGTGTTGTGTTTAACGTAAGCATTGGGTACCCTTTTTAGGATCGTTTGTTCCAAAAAATCATTTTATTTAAATATGGAAAAATCAAATGCGATTGCACTTAAGTTGGACGTAAATGAGGTCAATATGATCATTAAAGCATTGTCCGAACGTCCTTTCCGGGAAGTATATGAGCTTATAGGAAAGATTCATGTTCAGTCTAATGCTCAAATCAGTCCAAATGCATTAAGTACGTATGCGTAAAAAGTGCCTCTGAAGGCATACGGGAGCCGTTTGGATAAAGATGGCATATACACACAGTGAGGGCAAGAGGCGTCCTTATTTTGGGAATCCGCTAGCAATATTGTACTTTTGTAGCGTAGCTGCGATTCAAACAATGAGTTGTCGCAATCCATTTCATTTATTTTAATTTATCCAGTGCATGCAAAAAGGAATATTGATTTTTGGCGTATGTCAGCTTACCAAAGGCGCATTAGAGATTTTCCACCAAAACAACGTAATGGTGTATGGGATCTTAGAAGATGAAGCAAAATGGCACCATACGACAATGGTCACTATCCCTGTTTTGGGGGCCACGGAACATCCCGCCTTTCTTGCGCTTCTAAACGAATCCTGTCCTGCCTTTATTGCTTATGGAAATACCACCAAAAGAAAAAGCTGCCTTGAATTTTTAGCCACACAAACCCAA
>JAYTOH010000021.1:0-3399 GCA_043747895.1 Amoebophilaceae bacterium | reverse complement strand
ATATCCATAAAAATGGATCTAAAAAACCTCTCGGCGCTGATCAAAAAAATCTCAAAACTGGGAAAATAAAAATCTAGTGTAATTTGAGCGAAATGTCAGCTAGATCTGCCTCTTGAATCTATTTTCTGTAGATTTGTATGCAACCATAAAAAAATAAATTGCTTTTATTTACACATTTGTATCCAATACGGCCCTATTTTATATGATGATGCGCCCTCTATCAAAACATCTTTTTAGCTTCTTTGTCTTGTTTCTCAGTTTGGATTGCCTTTCCGCTTATGGTTCCAATAACCCCATGCAAAAAATAGAAACCGCTCATTTTAGCATAGGCTTTCGGAAAAACAATATGCAAACGGCACAGAAGATAGCCAATACATTGGAAACAATTTATGCCCCCACATTTAAAACTCTTGGCGTACCTCCTAAGCCCATTCGTTTGCTGTTAAACAATTGGACTGTTTACCCAGGCGGGCTATTTATGCCAATGCCGCCTCACCTCCTATTCCAAACCTTTTATGCTTCCAATCCTTATTTTGTTGGAAATGCAGATTGGCTAAGCCTCTTGTGCGTCCATGAATTTAGGCACGTGGCACAATACAGCATGCAATACCATAATACGCCTAGGGTATTGCGGCCTTTTTATTTTGGATTGGGTTTGTTTTCGTTCATCGGAGTGCCCCGATTTTTTAACGAAGGAGATGCTGTGGGACTCGAAACCGCTCTTTCTCAAAGCGGAAGGGGACGGTTGCCTAGTTGGTCGAAGCTGTATAAAACAACCCTCTTAGAGCGGGGCATTGCTCCTTTTGGGACACAACTATTTGGTTCTTTGCGACATCCTACATCAGAAGATGAATACCGGCTGGGGTATTATTTTACGACCTATATTCGAACCCAATACGGTTCAAAAGCGATACAAACGATTTATGCAAAAACCATGCGTAAGTTTCCTTACTTTGGGTTTTATGCTGCAGTCAAAGATGCAACAAATAAGTCTGTTTTACAAATATATCAGGATATGAGTCGAGCATTGCTACGCAGTTGGCAAAAGCAACTAGAAGGCTTGCCACTTACGCCTGCCACCCCCCTCCCCATCAAAAAGACAGACGGTTTGGTATACTATATCAATCCCTACATCGACAATTTCGGAACAATACGGGTTTGGAAAAGCGGTATCGGTACCCGCCATCAATTGGTTGCCCTAACCCCTGTAGCAAGCCCCCCCAAAAAAGCTGCCCTGCTTCCAACCCTGCCTTGGTATACGGAAGCTAGATGCTTTTTTACAGGCTTTCCACTGGATGCGCTTTCTGGGGCTGTACTTGCCCTAGGGGAAGGATGTGCTGCTTGGTTGGAAACCTGCCTAGACCCTTGGAAGGGCAGCCAAGAGACAGGCCAAATAGGCAAAAGTTTTCAGTACATCGTACGCTTGCAATGGTATGATGTAAAGTCAAAAAAAAGGCGCACACTGGTATCAAAATGCAGGTACAATTCGTTGGCAATCAGTCCTATCTCACAAAGATTGGTTGCCGTAGCGTGCGACGAATCGAGTGCACAAAAATTGGTTGTCTTGGATACCCGGAACGGTAATGTTGTGCAACAAATAGAAAATCCCCATGGGGTTGGTTATGCAACTCCAAGTTGGTGCGACGAAGCACACATACTCGTTGTACAAACCCACAACCAAAAAAACGAAATTGTACGCATTCAAGTGGCTACAGGCAATGTAGAGGTCCTACTGCCTGCTTCTTACGAGCATAGAAGTTTCCCTCTTTTGTATAAAGAATACGTGCTCTACAACAGTTCGTACAATGGAATCGACAACATTTATGCCCTGCATCTCCCTACCAGAACCTGTTTTCAAGTGACGTCCAGAAAATACGGCGCTTATTTGGGCAGGGTAGATTCCAATACAAAGCAATTGCTCTTTTGCGATTATACCAAGAATGGCATGGAGTTGGCGGTGATGCCTTTTCAACCATCAGATTGGATACCATTGGAAAACGTATCTGTACGAACGGTAGCACATTATGCACCTTTGGTCGAACAAGAAGCGAATGGGGCCATTTTAGACCAAGTGACCAATCAAACGTATCCTGTGTCTAAGTACCGTTGGTGGAAAGATGGACTGGCATACACGGGCCCAACTTTATCGGATGTAGACATCATCAGGAAGAAGACGGGAAAACTTACATTATTGGATGCATTGCGGTTAGACTCCAATCTACAAATCAGTCCTTACGTTTACCATCGATTTGGGAAAGTATCCGATATAGATCAGAAAAAAACCGAAGTTGGTATGCAAATTCGGTACCATAGTTGCTATCCAATTTTTGGAATAAATATTTGCCAGGAAAAAAGCAAATTTGAAACATACCTTGTTCCTATTTGGCATAATAAGTGTGCATTGGGTGTTCATTTTCCATATTATTTTTCACTAGCATCTTCTTCGGGAAAGATTGATTTGGGCTCGGAATTTACTTGGGAATCGCATCACAAGGCTTTTACCATAATCTATACAGCCCTTCTGCAGAACAGTTCTACCCATAGCGAGCGGGACCTAACCTCCCCTTGGTTGCAAAAACTTTCCCTTGAAATACACGATAAAAAACTTGCTTATCAACTACATATGGGTGGGTTGATGTTTGTTAAAAATCTAAGATTGAATTTTCCAGGTTTTGCCAAACACCATTACATAACTCTAAATCCGCTTTACATGCAAGAAGATATACATCAAGCTGATTTTGAAAAACAAAAAAAAGTGAATATGCTGCAGCTTGCATACGGACTGCCAGTTGCCTATCCAGACATAGGCATACCGCTTATTTGGTACTTAAAAAAGATTTATCTAGAAGGATATTATCTGCTTCATAGTAAAAAAGAAAAATTTGTTTGTGACCGTATTCCATATTACACGGACTTGGGTAATAGGCTTACACAACCCTACTCTAGCAACAAAATTGGCATGCGCATATACTTGCACAACCACTTTTTTTGTCTCTCGTCTTCCTTTGTTTCCTTTCAAGCTATACTAGACCTGTCTATTATCCAAGAGAAAAACAAGTCATGGAAGTTTGATTGGGGAATTAGTGGAGAAAACGTGATATAACAAGCAATCAGCTCCGCAGCCGCGGACTTAGAGATCCAGTTCAGATATACAAAAAGCTGTTACTTCTTTTTAGAGGCGTTTGGATAGCAGCAATAGAACATTGCAAGAAGTGTAATTTAACGCGAATTCGGGATTATAAAATTTTATTGATCTGTAAATTAGTAATTTTTTACATGCAAATGTGCTATTATGCCATGTAACTGACATTCCGCACAAATTTTCTTAAAAATTCATTAGATAAATTTGTTAAATACAAATAATATCACTATATATAAGGTGTTAACAAGGGTTGCGTA
>JAYTOH010000020.1:0-5447 GCA_043747895.1 Amoebophilaceae bacterium | reverse complement strand
AAACAATTATAGATCAGCTCAAAAATATTAGTCAAATAGAACATTCCAGGCATAGGAGCCTACCTAATTTTCTAGTCAATTTGATAGCTGGAATTACCGCTTATGGGCTGAAAGAGAAAAAAACATCTATAAAAAATATACTTATGCCTGATTTACAATAATTATAATCCCGAACTGAGGTATATAGCATAAGAAAGGGTGCCGGCAAAGAGGAAAAGGCAATCAGTGCTTGATTTTTTTGATACTTTTGTATGAATGTATGAAGAGAAGTATGGAACAAAAAGGACCGTGTATATGGCTCAGCGCTAAAATCTGGTATCTTCAATTCCGATAAGGTATATGATTTATATTACCGTGTGCAGGGGCCATATGGTAAAGCTTGTTTGAGTCGCCTCGGCACACGAATTTTATTTGTCTGAAGTGTAGATAAATAGATAAAAAAACTATGGCAAAGCATCTAGTTATTGTAGAGTCTCCTGCAAAAGCAAAAACCATTGAGAACTATTTGGGTAAAGAGTATCAAGTAGTTTCTTCCAATGGACACATTAGGGATTTAATCAAAGGCAACAACGCCATTGACGTACCGTCCGGTTTTTTGCCTACGTATGAAGTTACACCTGGCAAAGAACGCATTGTGCATCAATTGAAAAAAATGGCACGCCTGGCAGATTGCGTGTATTTGGCGAGTGACGATGACCGAGAAGGAGAATCCATATCCTGGCACCTTAAAGAGGCACTGGAATTAACCGAAGAAAAAATAAAACGGATTGTTTTTAGGGAAATTACCAAATCCGCTATTTTAAGTGCCTTGCACCATCCACGTACCATAGACCTGGATTTGGTGCATTCACAACAAGCCAGGCGGGTGTTGGATCGGCTTGTCGGCTACGATTTATCTCCTTTGCTGTGGAAGAAAATCAAGCCAGGTCTTTCTGCTGGTCGTGTGCAATCGGTAGCAGTACGCATGGTAGTAGAACGTGAAAGGGTGATCGATACTTTTCAAGCTGTCGTTAGTTTTGCTTTGACTGCTTTTTTTCTATTGCCTACTGGGCAGATACTCAAAGCGGGAACCAAATTCGAAACAGAACTAGAGGCATTGCATTTTTTAGAACAATGCAAAAATGCTGCTTTTTCGATTAAGACATTAGACAAAAAAGGATTAAAGCGTTCGCCTTCCCCTCCTTTTATTACCTCTACTTTACAGCAAGAAGCAAGTAGAAAGCTGGGCTATTCAGTGAGCCGTACCATGGTATTGGCACAGAAACTTTACGAAACAGGAAAAATTTCGTACATGAGAACAGACTCACTCCACCTTTCGGAAGAAGCCATACAACACATTACCCAAGAGGTGTCCACCATATATGGCACAGCATACGTCCAGGCAAGGCATTACAAGACCAAATCCGCTAGTGCGCAAGAAGCGCACGAAGCCATACGGCCTACGAACTTTGCTGCACGAATCGCAAGCGATAATAGGGACCAACAACGTCTATACGAGCTGATCTGGTCCAGGGCTATGGCCTCTCAAATGGCTGATGCACAGATAGAAAAAACAGTGGCAACGATTGAAGTTTCTACAACCGATCACATCCTGATTGCCACTGGAGAAGTGCTAACCTTCGAAGGATTTCTCAAAGCGTATGCACGCGACAAAGAAGAAAAAGAAGCAGTGGAGAAGCTAGACGAGGAAGCTACCGGTATGCTTCCACCCTTGCAACTCGGTCAACCATTGCATTTAGACAAGATGACAGCCAGGGAACGGTTTAGCAATCCTCCTCCTAGATACACGGAAGCAACCTTGGTACGTGATTTAGAAGAAAGAGAAATTGGACGGCCTTCTACCTATGCCCCCATCATCTCTACGATTCAAAAAAGAGGCTATGTAAAGCTGGAATCACGTGAAGGATTTTCAAGAACCTATACTTTACTTACGTTACAAGAAAACGAAATCCAAAAACAACTGCTTACGGAAATGGTGCGGGCAGAAAAAAAGAAGCTCTTTCCCACAGACATAGCTGCGGTGGTCAATGATTTTCTGGTGAAGCATTTTTCGGACGTAACCGATTACAGCTTTACTGCACAAGTAGAGCAAAAGTTAGACAAGATAGCGCGTGGAGATACGGTATGGAACCACATGCTTGCCGAGTTTTACGGTGATTTTTATCCCAAAATTCAAGCTACTACCGGTGTGGATCGCAGCACGGTCAACTACACAAGGGTATTGGGAAAAGACCCAGAAAACCAGGCCACATTGCTGGTTCGATTGGGAAAATATGGTCCCCTTGTGCAATGGGGTACAGAAGAAGATGGAGTCGCCCCTCGTTTTGCCGGATTGCGTTCGAGCCAACGCATGGAAACGATTTCCTTGGAAGAAGCATTGGATTTGTTCAAGTTACCCTGCACAATCGGGGTATATGAAAACCTTCCCTTGGTTGCCAACATAGGACGTTTTGGGCCCTACATCAAACACGGAACGCTGTTTTATGCTATAGGCAAGCAAGAAGATCCCTTGACTATAGACGAAGCAAAAGCAATAGCCCTGATCGAAGCCAAGCGCAAAGCAGATGCGGAAAAATTAATCAAAGCTTTTTCGGAAGATCCAGAAATGCAAATTTTAAACGGTCGCTGGGGCGCTTATATAAAAAAAGGAAAAAAGAACGTACGCATCCCAAAAGAGGTAACAGATCCCAAGCAATTAAGCTTTGAAGTCTGTGTGGCATTGCTCGAAAAAAAAGAAACCATGCCTGTTAAGGACAAAAGAAAGTAGATGGTTTTGTTCGCTGAATAAAATAATTATATTGCTTATAGAGGCCGGCGTGTGGGCAAGGAATGTAGGGAGGAGCGTACGCAGGTATTGCAGATTTGCGTACGGAACGCATACCAAAGTGCACCTTAGAAGGGGTTCCTTGTAACGACCTCAAAATATGTAACGATGCAATAGTAATGCAAAATTTATCCAATTTATATGAAAAATTATCCAAACAACGTGGTTATCCGATGCCTCATTTTCTCTTTTTTTCTATCCAACAGCATAGGGGCACATTCAGCAGCTGCACGTCAGGCAATACACGATGAAAACCTTACGACCAAGATTTCTCGTTACTATCTTCGATCGTTTGCAACTGCGCAAGCCGTTGTTGCGGGACAAGCTCCCCAACAGGCAAATCCCAAGCGGCCGATTATACAAGCAGGGCGTGTGCGCCTAGCGCCAACTACGCAACGCAAAGTGATGCTTCGTTCCATTTTTTCGGACATCCCTCTGAACCAGATTTCAGATCAGGACGCATGCCTAAACAGCAATGCTTGGAATGACCTTATCCTTTTTTCTGGAGCAAGCACCCAGCCACAGCATCATTTGCTGGCACGCATCAACCATACCACTACCACAGTAGGCGAGTGTGCATTGGCTACGCTGCTGGTAACCCCTACTGCTGATGTTCCTACCTTGGTGAAGCGGCAACAAACCATACGATTTTTTTTGGAAAATCCAGATTTTTTAGCAGACTTTCAAAAAGTATTGAAAAGCTATCGCACCATAGAACCTAGCTTGCTCTCGCTTTGGACTGCTACAGATCCGTTGTATGCCAAAGAATACCGCACATACATGCAAAGACGCTTTCTTACCAAAGACCCAGCTTCCAATCGCGTGGCCTCGAAGCTCAAGAGTCGCATTTTCTTTAGAAATGTCAAAGATATCTATGGAGCATTTTTAAGCTTGCCTATTTTTGGAGTTACCTGGTGTGGCCTAAATTATCTGGGCAGTAATGTGTTTAGCACCCAAGGAAAAGGGGTAAATCTAACGGATGTTTTTGAAGCGTTACCTTTATTTGTTCCGGGGTATTCCATAGGGTTTGCGGCAAACAATTACAGCAGGGTCAAGCAGGCAGGTGGCAAACCTTCCTTTTTGCCTTTCTTAGGCGTAGCGGCTACCAATGGACTGGCTGTGTGGAGGGGCTATAGGGGCATAAAACAGTATCAAGAATACCGTACGGTTTTCCGAAATATTGCCAACCGCATGAAAGATGTACAAATCGTTCTACAAACCCTGCAGCAGGTAAGCAATGACGTGGCAAAAACACCCACATTGGAAACGGTCTATGGCGATTGCCTCAAAGAAACGCGAGCGTTGCTAAAGCGGAGTCAAGCATCGAATGAAATAGGTATTATGATGCACAACTTGCTGACGATGAAGTTTGACAACTGGTCGTACCTGCGGGGCAATGGGGCTGCGTTGCTGGCAACCTATCACCTATTTGAGGCATACAAAGACTGTCTAAAACCCGCTATGTATGAATTGGGGCAATTGGATGCCTTGATGGGTATGGCCAGCTTGGTCAAAAAATCCCAAGAGGCCTGTCCAACCCATTGTTACACCTTTACACAGTTTTTAGACAGAACCCAACAAAAAACACCATCTATACAACTGAATTCCATGTGGAACCCACTCCTAAATCCTCAAAAAGTGGTCGACAATGAGGTAGAAATGGATGCCCACAAGACACGTAATATGATCCTTTGTGGACCAAATGCGGGTGGTAAATCTTCTTTCCTTTCGGGCGTGGCTACCAATTTGCTGCTTAGTCAAACATTTGGGATTGCTGCAGCTTCCAATGCCGTAATCACGCCCTTTGATACCATCCATACATATATAGAAGTAGGCGACGATATTGCCAATGGAGCTTCTTTGTTTATGGTAGAAGTAGCGCGCATGCAAAAGCACATCCACGCATTGAAAAAGGCCAAGTCAGATGCATTTGTTTTTGCCATCTTTGACGAACCATTCGCAGGTACCAATCCTACTGAAGCAGGCGCATCCGCCTATAGTATTTTGGCACATATGGCTCAATACCCAAATGCCTTACACATGGTCGCTTCTCATTATCCCATCTTAATGCAGTTGGAAAAAAATGTGCCAAAAAGAGGCATCCGCAATTACAAAGTATCTGTCCAAGACACAACCGATCAAAAGTTGCGTTATACCTATAAAATAGTTCCCGGTCAAGCTACGCAAACGGTAGGGATCAAAATTCTTGAGCAGGAGGGATATGACAAAAGACTGATACAACAAGCCAAAGACGTTATGCAACATCCTGAAAAGGTTTATGCAAACGTTGGTCAAAAAACTTCTAAAACAAGCTAAAAAGCAAACACTTTAGCGTTTAATAGAATGATCTTACTCAGTTCGAAAGAAAGCGTAGCAGAAACTGCTCAAACACTCTTGACAGTTGCTGGAGATGAAAAGATATTCTTATTTGTAGGGCCTATGGGCGGAGGGAAGACTACGCTCATCAAATACCTATGCCATGCGTTGGGTGTTCGGGATGTAGTCAATAGCCCAACCTTTTCTTTGATACACGAATACCAAACGGCACAACATACTCCTGTTTACCATTTCGACTGTTATAGAATCCATGCGTTAGACGAAGCGATTGATCTAGATTTTGAGC
>JAYTOH010000019.1:0-4733 GCA_043747895.1 Amoebophilaceae bacterium | reverse complement strand
TGTGTGTCCAAGCGAAAGCGTTAAGTGATCCACCTGGGGAGTATACCCGCAAGGGTGAAACTCAAAGGAATTGACGGGGGTCCGCACAAGCGGTGGAGTATGTTGTTTAATTCGATAGTACGCGAGGAACCTTACCTGGGCTAGAATGTGTTTTGCTACTCTAAGAAATTAGAGGTTCCTTCGGGACGGGACACAAGGTGCTGCATGGCTGTCGTCAGCTCGTGCCGTGAGGTGTTGGGTTAAGTCCTATAACGAGCGCAACCCTTTTACCTAATTGCCAGCACGTAACGGTGGGGACTTTAGGTAGACTGCCCGCGCAAGCGGGAGGAAGGAGAGGATGAGGTCAAGTCATCATGGCCTTTATGCCCAGGGCTACAAACGTACTACAATGGCGTGTACAGAGGGAAGCTACTTGGCAACAAGATGCAAATCTGAAAAGCACGTCTCAGTTCGGATTGGGGTCTGCAATTCGACCCCATGAAGTTGGAATCGCTAGTAATCGCGTATCAGCAATGACGCGGTGAATACGTTCTCGGACCTTGTACACACCGCCCATCAAGCCATGGGAGTTAGTAGAGCTTGAAGACAGTAGCCGTAAAAGGAGCTGTTTAGTGTTAGACCAGCGACTAGGACTAAGTTGTAACAAGGTAGCCGTACCGGAAGGTGTGGCTGGAATATCTCTTTTATAGAGCAAAGCTTTCTCTCCTTTCTTACCTCACCTAATTTCAAAAATTAAAAAAATCCCTTTAATTTATTTATTGGCTAAAAAACCATCCTCTGTTTCTTACAGGAAGTTTCTACATAAGTACACATTTCTTAAAAATATAAGCTCTTCTAAGTCAATAAGCGTCCTTCGCGTACATCTTTTCACACAACGTGTTCTCCTTGTAGGGTTTTGTTTTGTTGCCGCAGTTGCATACGGGTGTGGGTCTGCGCAAAAAAACAGAAACTACTCAGTCTGTGCTAACTTTTTCTAACAAGGAAGCACGAGGAGAGTTTGTTGCAAGCGTTATAAGCAATGCATCAAAGCACGGGTTCGATTTAAGCGGCTGTCCTACTGGCGTTTGTTTGGTTGTTTTGGCCAACAACAATCAAGGGGAGATGTGTGGTACTTGGAAAAGAAAAAGCAAGCTTTTATAAAAATAAGCTGAACTTTATAGGCGGAAAAATTGACAAAGCGCAAGGAAGTAAAAAAGCAAAGCTTGTATGGACCCTTTACGACGAAGTGCGCGAAGAGCTTGGTATTCATTTAGCGTACCGCCCTTTTGCAAAAAGTTTCATCCATAACCAAAAAGTTTATAAACAAGTTAATCGTATAGCATTTAAGACCATGCTGTACTTTTGTTGCCTTTCAGGCATAGATACCGGACGATGGCAAACAAGGTCTCAAAAACGAGAAGGCATGTATCAAAAAAATCTCCTAGGTTGGGAATATGTAGAAATGAGTGAGCTAGCATACGTGCCCCTAGAAGGGTTGGCTACCCGCACAGATTGTTCTCTCTTTGTAAAAGAGAACATTGGTCTCATTAAAGCTGCTGCTGCTGAAGCAATCAACCGAAAACCTCTATCTATAAACACCTTCCCCAAGGTTCAAGACGATGTGCCCATGCTTGGAGACGAGAATAGATAGCTAATCTGACACCGGAACAGCCCAGCTGAGGTGGTGGAAGTGGACGCAGTACATAGCTATGCAAAGTCAAAAAAACGCACTGGCTATCGATTGCAGTTGATAGAAGTAAAAAACGTTTCATTGACTGTGTAATAGGAGAATACCTGGTTCTACAATAGGGATGCATCAAAAAATCTTACATTTAATTCCCAAGGCAAGCTATGACCCAGGGAAAACCCTTGGTGATATGCTTTTTTTTGTTAACGATGGAATGGGAATCTCTATTTCACTTTCTTGCTTATAATCAACCCCTTCTATTTCAAAACCAAACAAATGGTAAAATGCTTCACGATAGCCTATAAGATCTGTCAGCTTTGTCAGGTTTTCATTGTTTACCTGATCCCACAACTCCGTGACCACGTGTTGGACTTCTGGACGCATTTCCCAATTATCGATACGAATCAATCCTCCTTTATCTAAAGGCAAAGGCGATGTTTGGGGATAGAGCCATCCAGCATACAGTCGATAAATTTGTTCCATACACCCTTCGTGAAGCTTTTGATCCTTCATTACTTTGTATAGCAACGATATATATAGAGGCACTATGGGTATGGCAGCACTGGCCTGGGTCACTACCGCCTTATTTATGGAAACAAAAGCCTTCCCCGAAATGGGTTCAAGCTTCTGTTGAAGCAACATACACGATGCCTCTAAATGCTTTTTAGCTTGACCAATAGTGCCTTTGGTATAAATAGGTTCCGTTAGCTCAGGTCCAAGGTATGAGTACGCTACGGTTTGTACGCCTTTTGCCAACAGGTTGGCTTCCATAAGTGCTTCCATCCACAACATCCAGTCTTCGCCTCCCATCACCGCAATGGTCTCTGCTATCTCTTCTGGAGTGGCTGGTTGCAAACAGACCGTCGAAAGCGTGCCACTGAGTACATCGATGGTTTTGTTGGTGTATGGATTTCCAATAGGCTTTAGGACAGAGTGGAAACAGTTGCCTGTTTTGGGATCTGTACGTCGCGGTGAAGCTACGCTATACACCACCAAGTCAATTCCCCCACCCCAATCATGTTGGATTTGTTCGATGGTCTTTCGTTTTACTGCTTCTGAAAAAGCATCTCCATTGATGCTCTTGGCATACAAGCCTATGGCGTGTGCTTCTGCTTCAAAAGCGGCTGTGTTGTACCAGCCGGCAGAAGCCGTTCTGGTTCCATGTGCTGCCCGTTCCAGAAAGACGCCCATGGTTTGCGCCTTGGCACCAAATGCCGAAACAATTCTGCTTGCCAATCCATACCCTGTAGAAGCTCCAATGACCAGTACTTTTTTAGGTCCAGATGGCAATGCAGGTTGGCTTGTGGTATGTTGAATTTGCTTTAAAACGTGGCGGGCGCATCCTTCTGGGTGCGCGGTAGTACAAACAAATCCACGCACCTTGGGTACTACATGCATTTTCATAAACGCTCTTTTATTTTTTTTCTGTGTGAATGGAATGCTTCTGCTCTTTGTAGGGCTCCCGAAATATTTTTTTTGTATTTATATTCAATGGATTTTTAACATCATTTAAATCAGAAGAGGTTGTATGCAGCTTGTCTGCCTTTTTTTCCTCACGTGCTCTTCCCATTTTGCATTTGCCATCGAAGTAAGCTCCTTCTTCGAATACGAGTTTATTGGCTATGATGTCTCCTTCTACAACAGCTGTAGATTTCAGCACAAGCAGCTCTGCGGTTTCGATGGTGCCGTGTACCGTTCCTCCAATTTCAGCATTTTGGGCTACAATGTTTCCATCCACATGCGCTGTATGGCTTAGTACCACCTTTGCTTTTGTTTGGATGCCTCCTGTTACATTCCCTTCGATGCGCAAATTGCCTGCAGTAACGATAGTGCCTTCTAGATGCGATCCCTGTCCGATGATGTTACCAATAGTCACAGGGACCGAGGCATCTTTATTTGGTTTGGTATGAAACATTTTTTTCTAGAAATTAATAAAATCTTCCGGATTCAGCGCCACCCCCTTTTGCCAAAGCTCAAAATGAAGATGAGGGCCTGTAGAAATCTCCCCAGAATTGCCCATAAGGGCCACAACATCTCCCGCTCTGACCAAGTTACCAACTTTTTTAAATAAAATGGCACAATGTTTGCAAATTGAAACCAAATTAGTATGGTGTTGAATAACAATAACCCATCCTGTATCTACAGACCAATCAGAAAAGATCACGACCCCGGCCGATATGGCTTTGATGGGTTGTTTTTCAGTTGCTACAATATCTACACCATAGTGTCCATTTTTTCGATTAAAGGGCTCCGTAATCATCCCGTTCATAGGAGAAAAAAACAACCCCGTTGTCGTTGCTTGTTTTCTTCTTTTTGTGTTCCTTTTTCCTAAAGAACGCGTAGGAACGACAGGTTCTTGGGTTGTCCCCCCATCCGACAAGGTATGGTCTAGAACATCTTTAGGTGGTTCAGCAACAACAGCAGGAGGAGGTATTTCTACGGGAAGGGCAGCGGGGGCATCGGTGGATTTCCCTTGTATCACTTTTTGCAACGTTTCAATAAACATTGCCTGAGAATCAATTTGCGCTTCCAGCGTATCGATGGTGGTCGCCAACGCAGTGATCTTTTTTTGGTTCTCTGTTTCTATGAAAATGGGATTCATCCATCGGGCCAATACCGTTTTGGCCAAGCACAAGCCCATACCAAAGTTGGTACAAAACCACAAGAAAACCATAAGAAGGAGCGTAGCATAGCTAAAAGGCACACTGGTCCGTTCTGCAAAGTTTTCAACGTTTCGAAGGATAAGTTGGTATTTGCCTTCAAAACATACCATAAGCCTGTTATATACACGCAATGACACTGTGTTTTGGATTCATTTAGGGCCTTTAACGTCACTAAGTTGTCTATAAGTACAATTGCTTTTTATTGAAAATCAATACAAGGCACATGAAAAAAACAGCGTGGGCAGTATTGGACTCGAACCAACGACCTTTCCGATGTCAACGGAATGCTCTACCACCTGAGCTAACTACCCTATGACCCCATACGCAGACGCGTAGGAACGTGCGCACGGGGGGACTCGAACCCCCATGCCCGAAAGCACCACCCCCTCAAGATGGCGTGTATA
>JAYTOH010000018.1:0-11991 GCA_043747895.1 Amoebophilaceae bacterium | reverse complement strand
AGCTGCTTGCGGCTGTGATGCATGCCTGTGCTCCACCTGTAAATGGTCCATCGGAAGCCGACCGCAAACCAGGCAGCAACCAAGATCAAGCGGTGGATGCAGTCCCATCCCATCCCTCTTCAGAAACGGTGCCAGCGTCTGAAACAACCAGTAGTTAGGAAAGACATGCTACAAGAAGGAGCCAACGCACCACTGCGCTCCGCTCCCTCAAATAGGTTGTACGGAGGGCCTTAAGTAATGTGTTGCCATGTCTCCTACAAATTCCTCAGCATAAGCGCGTCCTGCAAGAGGTCTACTATACGACAGCCAACTATTCATCCAACTTTAAGACCGCCATAAATGCCTCTTGCGGTACTTCTACCGAACCTATTTGCCGCATGCGTTTCTTCCCTTTTTTCTGCTTTTCCAATAGCTTTCGTTTGCGCGAAATATCCCCTCCATAACACTTGGCAATCACATTTTTGCGCATTGCTTTGACCGTTTCTCGTGCAATAATCTTGGTACCAATCGCTGCTTGAATGCTGACTTCAAACATATGCCGAGGAATCATTTCCTTGAGCTTTTTACACAGGACCTGGCCCCGTTCATAAGCACTGTCTCTGTGCACAATAGCAGATAATGCATCTACTTTTTCTCCGTGCAACAAGATATCAAGTTTCACAAGATCTGCAGGAACGAATCGAGAGAGTTCGTAATCTAGGGACGCATATCCTCGGGAAATGGTTTTTAGTTTGTCAAAAAAATCAAAAACAACCTCTGCCAAAGGCAACTCAAAGGAAAGTTCCACCCGATCGGCTGTAAGGTATACTTGGTTTTTAAATACCCCCCTCCGATCCATACAAAGTGTGATAATGCCTCCTACAAAGGCTGACTTTGTAATAATTTGTGCCAAAATCAACGGCTCTTCAATACGCTCAATGAGATTCGGGTCGGGCATCTCCGCAGGAGCTTGAATGTCAATCACGGTACCTTTTTTGTCCAACACATGAAATTGTACCGATGGCACAGTCGTAATAATGGCAATATTGAATTCCTTATCCAACCGTTCTTGAATGATTTCCATATGCAACATGCCCAAGAATCCGCAACGAAACCCAAACCCCAAAGCGGCTGACGTTTCTGGCTCCCAAATAAGCGAAGCATCGTTGAGTTTTAGTTTTTCCATGGAATCTCTCAAGGACTCATATGCTGTAGTATCTACTGGGTAGATACCAGCAAAAACCATTGGCTTGACTTCTTCAAATCCTTTGAGCGGTTCTCCAACGGCACATCCCCCTTTGCCTATATGGGTAATGGTATCGCCCACTTTTACCTCACGGGCTTGTTTGATACCAGCTACCATGTAACCTACATTTCCTGCCTGAATAAAGGGTTGTGGAATTTGTTTTAGTTTTAAGATACCAACTTCTTTTACTTTGTAATCGCGTGCTGTACGGAACAATTGCACCGTATCCCCAGTCTTTAAGGTACCATTAAAAACACGGAAATAAACCTCTACACCACGAAAAGTATTGTATACAGAATCAAAAATCATGGCTTGCAAAGGCGCCTCTGCCGAGCCCTTGGGGAACGGAATACGCGTTACCACCGCTTGAAGTATTTCTTCAATGCCTAGTCCTTGTTTGGCACTGACCGAAAGGATCGCTTCCCTGGGGCAGCCTAGCAATTCTACGATTTGATCTTTAACTTCTTCTGGCATGGCTCCTGGCAAATCAATCTTATTTAATACAGGTATAATGGTCAAATCTTGTTCCAAAGCCAGGTAAAGATTGGAAATGGTTTGTGCTTCTACCCCTTGTGAAGCATCTACTACCAATAAGGCCCCTTCACAAGCAGCAATTGACCTCGAAACTTCATAGGTAAAATCTACGTGTCCAGGTGTGTCGATTAAATTGAGGATATAACGCTGCTTCGAATATACATACTCCATCTGTATGGCATGACTTTTAATGGTGATCCCGCGTTCACGCTCCAAATCCATGTTGTCTAAGACTTGGTCTTTCTGGTCTCGTATGCCAATCGTTTGCGTTGCTTCCAGCAACCGATCGGCCAACGTACTCTTCCCATGGTCAATATGGGCAATGATGCAAAAGTTTCGAATCGTTTTCATTAACTTTAATTAGGTAAAACAGCTGAACGTAGTTGCATGCAGGCTATTGTGCGTTTCACAATTGACGTACCAATTTTTGTATTGGGGGCGGCAATAGGGCGTTAGTCAGATTGTGCCATAGATGAGGTAGTTCTGGACCGAACCGCAGCCCCGGAACCATTGTCAAGTTGATGGAACAGCCTCATACAATATATATGTCATACAAGGTACGGAATTTAAAAAAAAGTGGTATCTTTAAGCTTAGTTTTGTGTATATTTGTAGCAAATAACCCATCATGAATCATTTAATAAAATATGTTGAGGCGATGTGTAACCCTCAACCAACGCACGAAATTCCTTCTTTTAAGGCTGGAGACACCGTCAATGTACACGTAAAAATTCAAGAGGGGAATAAAGTCCGCATCCAACAGTTCCAAGGAACCGTCATTCAGCGTAAAAATAGGAATACAAGTGGAGAAACCTTTACTGTGCGCAAAGTATCAAAGGAAATAGGCATAGAACGTATCTTTCCCTTACATGCGCCTAGTATTGAAAAAATAGAAGTAAAGAGCAGAGGCCGAGTACGCCGGGCAAGGATCTATTACCTACGTGGCAAACAGGGGAAAGCAGCACGCATCAAGGAATTGCGGTAACAACCGTTGCTCCAACGGATGGGGTCCTCTAGCCAGTAAAAGTATGCTTTTTGCTCAATAAAAATGTGTTTCGTATATTTACGTTATTCTTTTTCGGGGAGCTAATTTCTAGCGCTTTTTGCCTCCTTAGCTCAATTGGCCAGAGCAACTGATTTGTAATCAGTAGGTTGCTGGTTCGATTCCGGCAGGGGGCACTCTTTTTAAACGATGTTGTATGTGTCCACTTATATTTGTACATGTATCCAAGTCGGATTTTACCCACTCCTCTTTTTAACGAATTAAAAGTACTTTTCTAAGAGGGCTTGCTGCTTTAACGCATAGCGCGCTTTCAAAACGACATACTGGTTGAAGTATGCCATCAAAATGGCCAACCAGAACAAGTTATGAGAGCGTATTCATGTTTACTGCCTTCCTCGCATGGTACGCATCTAGTAGGCAAACAGCACCCTATGCGCATGTGTCTCACTAGGGTTTCATTTTTTAATTTGACAAAAGCAATGAATCTTCCAGAAACCTTACTTATTGCTGGTTCTTTTTTGCTCTTTTTGAGTATTATAATTACCAAATTATCTACTCGATTGGGTATTCCAGCCTTGATTATCTTCCTATTGGTGGGTATGGCCGCTGGTCACGAAAAGTTAGGGAATGTAGATTTTCACAATCCAGTAGCGGCCCAGTTATTGGGCGCGATTACGTTAAGCCTCATCCTTTTTACAGGAGGTATAGAAACAGAATACAAACACATACGTCCCATCGTATGGAACGGAATTCTGTTGGCAACAGTAGGCATTTTGATTACAACAGGTAGCGTAGGGCTGTTCCTTTGGGGTATCACCAAGCTGTGGGGCGGAGGACTCCAATTCTCTTTACTGGAAGGTCTCTTAATGGGGTCGATCGTTTCCTCCACAGATGCAGCAGCTGTATTTTCGATTATCCGATCTAAAAACATGCACCTCAAAGCCAACCTTAGTCCAATGTTGGAACTAGAATCAGGCAGCAACGATACCATGGCCTGGTTCTTAATGATTTTGTTTAAAACGCTTTTAATCAGCCAAAAAGCCATTAGTCCCCTGGCTGCTCTTTTCACTTTTGTGCAAGAAATGGTTGTAGGAGGCATAGCTGGTCTTGTGGTAGGTAAGTTAATTCTCTTATTACTCGACAAGCTAAGGCTTGCAAATCGATCCCTTTATCCAGGATTAATGCTTGCAGTAGTTATTTTTACCTATTCTGCGACGCATTTCTTGCATGGGAATGCTTTTTTAGCCGTTTATCTTGCAGGATTGATTTTAGGGAACAAAGCTTTCCCCTATAAAAAGAGCATCATTCAATTTTGCCAAGGCGTTTCTTGGTTGATGCAAATCATCATGTTTATCATGTTGGGGTTATTGGTGTATCCTCATAAACTTATCCCTATAGCAGGTATTGGCATGTTGCTTTCCATTTTTTTAATGTTTATAGCACGCCCAGTCAGTGTATTTACCTCCTTATTTTTTTCTAAAAATCTGTCTTTTAACCACAAAGTATTTGTTTCTTGGGTTGGGCTTAGAGGTGCTGTTCCAATTGTTTTTGCTACCTATCCCCTACTAGACATAGACAACATTCCTAAAGCAGATGTAATGTATCACATTGTTTTCTTCGTAGTGCTCACTTCTATTCTCTTTCAGGGTACTACGTTGTCTCCTTTAGCCAAATGGCTTCAACTAGAAGAACCGGCAACCGATATCCATCCACCCAGCATTCAATTAGCAGAAGAGGTTAATACGGAACTGATTGAATTGATTCTCCCAGAAGATTCCCCTGTTATTGGCAAAAAAATCGTACAACTGAGCCTATCAGAAGATTCCTTAATCGTACTGATTAAGAGGAAAGGATCGTTCGTAATACCAAGAGGAGATACCGTGCTTACGGCAAACGATTTAGTGATGATTATGGTAGAAAAAAAAGAGGCAATTGATGCCATCAAAGAACAATTTGGCATAGTACACTAGTAATCTATAACTGAAAATTAGATAAAATACTATATGACAAATCAATACGACCTTATCGTAATAGGAAGCGGCCCAGGAGGATATGTTGCTGCTATTCGAGCGGCACAACTAGGCATGCAGGTGGCTGTAGTAGAAAAAGAAGCATTGGGAGGGATTTGTTTGAACTGGGGGTGCATTCCTACCAAAGCATTGATAAAAAGTGCACGCGTATTTCAATACATGAAACATGCTGCCAATTATGGCATTCGCCTAGCAGATGCTCAAGTGGATTTCCAGGCAATGATACAACGGAGTAGAACAGTTGCAGCCACCATGCACAAAGGCATTCAACACCTGTTTCAGAAAAACAACATTACTGTGTTAAAAGGATGGGGAAAGATATTGGCGAATAAGACGGTTGCGGTAACGGACGAAACAGATGTTACAACCCTTTATCCTACCCAACACATTGTCCTTGCTACGGGTGCCAGAAGCCGCGCGTTGCCTCATTTGCCCATCGATGGAACCCATGTTATAGGATACAAGGAAGCCCTTTCGTTGCCTACCCAGCCCAAATCTATGACAATCGTGGGAGCAGGAGCGATTGGTTGTGAATTTGCTTACATTTACAATGCAATAGGTACCAAGGTTACACTTATAGAATACATGCCCCGTTTGGTACCCCTGGAAGACGAAGATGTATCGAAGTACATGCTAAAGTCTTTTACCAAACAAGGTATAAACGTATGTACTAGTTCAGAAGTAACGCAAGTTCAGATAAAAGGAAATCAAACCGAAGTGCAGCTTCGTACACAAACGGAAACCCTATCCATCGAAAGCGAAGTAGTACTGTCTGCAGTGGGCATACAACCCAATCTAGCAAATCTTGGTCTAGAAGAAAATGGAATTTTGCTAGCAGAAGGAAAAATAGCAGTAGATGCCTACTACCAAACCAATTGCAAGGGGATATATGCAATCGGAGACATCGTAAAAGGACCCGCCTTGGCACACGTAGCATCGGCAGAAGGTATCGTTTGTGTCGAAAAAATAGCCGGTTTGAATCCAGAACCGTTGGATTACCACAATGTACCTTCCTGTACCTACACACAACCAGAAATAGCTTCTGTAGGGCATACAGAAAGGACTGCAAAAGAATCTGGATACCAAGTAAAAATAGGAATGTTTCCTTTTTCTGCTTCTGGGAAAGCCCATGCTTCAGGAAACACCGAAGGATTTGTAAAGGTTGTTTTCGATGCCCAATATGGAGCGTGGCTGGGGGCTCACATGGTTGGAGAGACGGTTACAGAAACGATTGCAGAAGTGGTAACAGCACGCAAATTAGAAACTACGGCACATGAAATACAAACAAGCATACACCCCCACCCGACTCTGTCGGAGGCTATTGTAGAAGCAGTAGCATCTGCCTATGGTGAATCAATTCATTTTTAGCTGATATCAAACAATAATTTAAAAAATTTGTATGACTGACCAAATATCTCGTATATTTAAACCAGTGTAGTTGTGATTTCCCTAAACGTAAAGCAAATCATGTGACTGCATTTGTACTAACAGGTGCATAGTTACCAATATTCTAATGTTCTAAAAAAATTGCGTCCAGCATGGAGAAAACAGAATCACTACAAAGTAATCTAGAAGATGGTATAGTAACGATTACGCTTAAAACCGATTCAAAATCGTTCAGTTTAACAGACAAAAGTCTGAATGAACTTCGAAACGTTATTCAAAGGGTATACGACGACGATGCGATAGCAGGCGTAATCATTACAGGTGAAGGGGAAGAAATCTTTTCCTTGGGTACAGACGTATCCGAGTTGCTTAAGTTAAATGAATTGAATGCAAGGAAATTTGCCGAACATGGGCAAGAAGTCTTGGCTTTTATTGAAGATTGTCCCAAGCCCATTCTAGCTGCAGTGAATGGCTATGCCCTAGGCTCTGGCTTTGAGCTAGCCCTGGCCTGTCATTTTCGGTTTGCTTCTGAGAATGCAGTTTTCGCTTTTCCAGAAATTACGTTTGGCGTAATACCTGGTTTTGGGGGTACCCAACGTTTGACCCAATTGCTTGGGAAAACAAAAGCGTTAGAGTATTTAATGACAGGCAAACGCATCTATGCAAAAGATGCGGAACGCATGGGAGTTGTAAGCGATGTCGTAAGTTACAAAGAAGAAATGCTTAAAAAAGCCAAAAAATGGCTTACAGCTATTGCCAATAATGCAGACTTGGCCTTGGGCATGCTGGTAACGTGCGTAAATGCAGCCGAAAATCCAGATGAAAATGGTTTTCAAACAGAAGCCAATGGGTTCGCTAATTGCTTCAAAGAGCCTGATCTAAAAGAAAAACTAATGAAAACGCTAGGGAACCAAACAGTTGCAGAACAAAAATAAGCTGCCAAAGTGGTAACATTTCCGTACGGAAAACCACAGCATAGGGGATGTATACCAGAAAATGCCGTCACAAGATATGACACCAAAGCGTTTATACTACATCCGATGCAAGTTGCGGGTGCCCATCTAGTCTGTACTGCCCACCCCTACCTTTGAAAAAAGGCAGTGGAAAACGTGCGATCGCTTTCCACTGCCTTTTTTCAATCAGCGTTTGATTTTTGATACCCTTGTATCAAGGCAAGGGTACGGAGCAAAAAGAGTCATCTCATAAGGGTTAAATCTCGTGTCTTGATTCCTAATAGAGAGCATATATGCGGGATTTGCGTACCGAAGCAACATTACATGGACCCCAAGTAAAGATTTATTGCAACGGTCCCAATGTGCAGGCAGCCTTGGTTCACCATATGCTGTATAAGGCCTCGGTACTAAAACCATACGATTTGTCAACCTACTCCATGCATGGGACCCTCGCGAAGCAGTGCTTGGTCAAACAGGATTTTCAATATATTTTTTGATAATTAACGGATATTTTTTTGTAAATTTGACATTGTGCAACACCTTTTAAGGAAAACTTTCTTTTTTAAAGCTTTTGCACATGGAGTAGCTGCAATGAAAAATTGGATCGTTCCATTTTAGGTTGGGCGTTTCCGCACGGAAAACCACAGCATACGCATGTATGTGCGGGTTTAAAGTACAGGAATAATGCCAAATTAACATAAAAGGCTTCATTGCAAAGAGCCTCGAGTCGTATATTTTTAATTTTTAACCTTTGACAAACAACTCCAATCAAGCAAGCGTTGCTCGGCAAGTTGTTTTTATCAAAAAAAATAAAATTCCACACCGCACCTCTATGACTGCAACAGAAAGTACTTTAAATTGGGATCAATATGAAAGTGAAGAAACTAGAAAAATAGGAGGTACGTATACCGATCAAGAAAAACAAGCACTAACTGCAATATATGCAAATACCCTAAGCGCTATCCATCCATACGAAGTAGTAAAAGGAACCGTGATAGGGGTAAGCAATAGAGAGGTAATTGTTGGTATTGGATATAAATCAGACGGGCTCATTACTGCTACTGAATTTAGAGACATGCCCGATTTAAAGCCCGGTGATGAGGTAGAAGTATACATTGAAGAACCAGAAAATGCAAAAGGGCAACTCGTACTTTCCCGCAAAAAAGCAAAATTGGTACAAGGGTGGAAAAAAATTCAAGATGCGTTAGAGCACGGCGAAATATTGGAAGGACTTGTCAAACGAAGAACCAAAGGAGGATTGATCGTAGAAATCTGCGATATTGAAACGTTTTTACCAGGCTCACAGATTGACATCAAGCCTATATTAGACTTTGACGTCTTTGTAGACAAAACCATTGACGTAGCCGTTATTAAAATCAATCCGGCCAACGACAACGTAGTTGTCTCTCATAAAGTATTGATCGAGAAGAAATTAGAGGGGCAAAAACTAGAAATCATGAGCAACCTAGAAGAGGGGCAGATTCTAGAAGGATATGTTAAAAACATGACTAAATTCGGTGCCTTCATTGATTTAGGAGGCATAGACGGATTGCTCCACATCACAGACATCGCTTGGAACCGAGTTACGCATCCCGAACACGTATTTACCCTTGGACAAAAAGTGCGTGTAGTGGTGATTGGTTTTAACGAAGATAAAAAACGAATTTCCTTGGGAATGAAACAGTTAGAAGCACATCCATGGGACGCTCTACCAGAAACCATTACCATAGGATCTGCGATCAAAGGGAAAGTGATGAGCATAACAGACTATGGATTGTTCATCGAGTTAATGCCTGGCATCGAAGGCCTCGTACACATTTCAGAAATATCGTGGTCTCAATACCTACGCGACATCAACGATCACTACAACGTAGGAGACGAAGTAAATGCCGTTGTGCTCTTGTTGGATCGGGCAAACCACAAGATCTCCTTAGGCATTAAACAGCTCATTGGGGATCCATGGGAGAACCAGTCTTTTCTAGATACCTACGCAGTAGGAACCAAGCACGAAGGATTTGTACGCAACATTACCCACTTTGGTGCCTTTATTGAATTGGCACCAGGTATCGAAGGATTGTTACATGTTTCTGGCCTTTCTTGGACCAAACGCATTGCCCATCCTGCTGATATGCTAAAACTAGGAGAAAAACTAGAAGTCATTATCTTGGGTATTGAAAAAGAAAACCGACGACTCTCGCTGGGAGTGAAACAACTAGAAGAAAATCCATGGGATACTTGTGAACAAATTTTCCAACCAGGAACCATCCATAAAGGAACGGTGCTCAAAAAAATTCCAGGTCGTGGCGCTTTTGTGGAGTTGGTACATGGCATAGAAGGGCAAGTAACACAGCAACATTTGGTAAAAGAAGATGGAAAAGAGGCTGAAGTAGGAGAAGAATTGGAGTTTCAAGTAATGAAATTCTCCAAGTCAGATAAAAAAATAATTTTATCGCATCGAGTGCTTGCTAGTCCAGAAAAAGAAACCAAAGCAGAGCCAAACCAAGAAACCAAGCCAGCAGACAAGTCGCAATCAAATGCAAAAGCCACTAAAAAGTCGACACCTGCAGCGCACGTTTCTGTTCCAAAACCGCCTGTATCTGGAGGATTTGAAGCCTTTGCTCATTTAAAAGAAACAATAGAGAACCAACAAAAGAAACAAGGAGAAGAATCACAATAAAACAAGTGGTCGCGTGGCCGAGTGGCTAGGCAGAGGTCTGCAAAACCTCTTACGGTGGTTCGAACCCACTCGCGACCTCTGTTGCTTGTTTGCCTGGGTGGCGGAATTGGTAGACGCGTTGGTCTCAAAAACCAATGGTAGCAATACCGTGCCGGTTCGATCCCGGCCCCAGGTACTTTTATCTTTTGTCATGCTATCAGATGCAAGGTGTGGATTCCTCCTCGTCTGCATGGCGGCTCGTGCCTGCTCTACTTTTCCCCGCTTTGTCTGAACCAACCTTCATTCCTATAGCGTATATATGTTTTCTTCATACTTTACCAAAGCCGATCAAGCATTGTTTGCCTTCGTAAACAATGCACACCATCCCTACCTCGACCAATTCTTTAACTGTACCACCAATACCCTTTTTGGGCTGCCTTTTTACCTGTTGCTGTATTTCTTTATTAAAAAAAACATAGGTTGGAAAGGAGTTGCACTGTTTTGTTTCACGATTGTACTGGCAGACCAATGCTCTGCTACACTGCTCAAGCCCTTTTTTCAACGCTATCGTCCCTGTTACGAAGCCCATATACAACAGGTACATATCGTCGGAACGTACCAGGGAGTATATGGATTCCCTTCTTCCCATGCCAGCAACACATTTGCATTTGCCTTGTTGTTCTGGAGGTTATTCAAAGATAAGTACCGATACAGTTGTCTATCTTTTAGTTGGGCTGCGCTTGTATCGTATGGCCGCATATATGAAGGTGTCCACTATCCATTGGATTGTATAGGAGGAGCACTATTAGGCATAGGAATAGGCCTATGGATGCATCAAATCCATGTTTCCTGGTGTACCCCCGCTGTACAGGAACAAACCTAAATTTAAAAACAACAACTCCTGCCTGACAAAGCATACCATTTGAAACAGCAATACATCCCCCTTATGGCTGTTTGGAAGTATTGTTTCAAATAAGTAACTTTTACTATGCGATGTAGACAAGCAGATGCAGATGTAGACTAGCATTGGATAAAATATTATATTTAATACAAACACAATGATGGCAATTGAACTATGCAAAACACTATTTTTGCACTACGTTGGAAAAGGTTTTTTGATTAGCCTAACGGACTATAAAAGAATCCATACAACCGTTACAGCGACATTTGACATTAAATATCTATCAAAACCAGAAGATTTTCATGTATCCACGCAATTTACGTTTGATCTTCTCCTAGAGGACGGGGTTTGCATCAAAGATGCCGATCCAGTAACTAAACAAACCTATTGTTTCATCATGGATAACTTGATAGAAGACCAGGAAATAGTACGTGCAAGTTTGAACTTATTGGCATATAGTCCTTATGATGAGCCAAATGAACAGTCCCCAGAAGTCTCCTATGCTGCACATATGGCTACGGTGCTCGCTTGGGATATACACCAGGCATATGTAGAATTTATAAATGTATGCAAGAAGGAAATTAGCGACAGTGGAATCGCTACATTGGTAGAACAAACGAATGCGTAAACAGAGCAACGCACTACCCATGGATGTATCATCCAAGTCCAAACGTCCATAGGCGCTGTATGTCCAAGAACGGGACACCAACTCCGCATCAAATTAGGAGTAGCTTGCATCTATTCGATAGATGCGCTTTACAAAAAAGAAAGCCGATCGGCTACACAATGTGCAAAACTTGTACGGAAGGTCTCGGCAATTTCAAATCCGTTTGGTTCGAAATGTGGACTACAGAGTATAGATCCCCGTTTTTTAGAGTCATAAAACACAAAATAATTGACAATCAATATTAAAATATTTTATATAAAATAACTTACAAAACTTGTTGACTTTCAAATTTTAATTTTGTAACATTACAAATAATCAAGAATTAACCGGTACCTGGATTGAATCTTTTTTGCAAGAGAGCATCTATTCGCTAGTAACGATAGACCAGCTTGCTGCTACCACTAGCACGTTACGCACGAACAATACCATGGAAAACGTATTTGTCCAAAATAGTATAAAAGATGGAACTCCATATTTAGTTTGCTGGTCGATATTGCTTTTATGAATCTATTTCTAGTAGTCATGTGGGTACTAGCTGTTAGTTGTTAGGTACCATAAAGAACTGGTTTGGATCAAAGTTAAATAATTCGGGAGAGACTTCCCATTCTTTTTGAATAAATTCCCATGGAGTTTTTCCG
>JAYTOH010000017.1:0-19636 GCA_043747895.1 Amoebophilaceae bacterium | reverse complement strand
ATGCAGGACTTAAATACATTAGACCTGCATGCTGCCATGCGTATGATAGCTGGTACGGCAAGAAGTATGGGTGTATCCGTAGAAGGTGCTGCACCTTGGGTAAAATAAAAAGTACAAAAATGGCGATTCAAACAAGAGCAAAAAGCAATGTTCGACCCTCCTCAAAGGAAGAAGCATACACATTGCATGAAGCCGTTGAGCTGGTAAAAAAGCATACTTCTACACGATTTGATGCATCAGTGGATGTGGCAATTCGTTTGGGTGTAGATCCGAAAAAAGCAGATCAAATGGTACGTGGTACGGCATCTCTGCCACATGGAACGGGCAAACGGTGTAGGATATTGGTATTGTGTACGGCTGATAAAGAGCAAGAAGCCAAAAAGGCAGGTGCAGATTATGTTGGCTTAGAAGACTATATAGAAAAAATAGCCCAGGGTTGGACCGATGTAGACGTTATTATTACGATGCCAACCGTGATGGTTAAATTGGGCAAGTTGGGTAAAATACTAGGCCCGCGTGGTTTAATGCCCAATCCGAAAGTAGGTACGGTCACCATGGATGTGGCCAAAATGGTTCAAGAAGTCAAAAGCGGAAAGGTAAGCTTTAAACTCGATAAATATGGTATTGTGCACAGCAGTATAGGCCGTGTCTCTTTTGCATCAGAGAAGCTCGTAGACAATGCCATGGAGTTGTTAAGAACCATTGTTAAAGCAAAGCCGGCCTCCTCCAAAGGGATTTATGTGCATAGTATTAGCCTTTCTAGTACAATGAGTAGAGGATTTTTTATAGATCGAAACATTGCCGTTGGGCTCTAAAAATGAAACGAGAAGAAAAAAGACAAATTATAGAAGGTCTTGTAGAAAAGTTTTCTACTTTTGACTGCTTTTATGTGATAGACGCTATGGGGCTTACCGTAGAGCAAGTAAACCTATTTAGGAAACGGTGTGCAGCCTTGCATATAGACTATCAAGTAGCAAAGAATACCTTCATTCAAAAAGCGCTTGAACAGCTTGGTAAATCGGATCCGTATGCCCATTTCTTTTCGGAAGTGTTAAAAGGATTTTCTGGTATTTTATTTGTCCAGGAACATGGAAGTGCTCCTGCCAAGTTGTTAAAAGAATTTGCAACAACAGAGCACTTACCATTGCCTATCTTAAAAGGTGCCTCGATTCATGAAGAACTTTTCATTGGATTAGAGCATTTAGAGATGTTGAGCAACCTAAAATCAAAAGAAGAGATTTTAGGAGACATTATTTCCCTACTAAAATCTCCACTATCCAATGTGATTACTTCTTTACAATCGGGAGGAAAGCGTTTGATGGGGGTGGTAGAAACCTTGTCGAAGGTGCCCGCTTAAACAAGGGCCTTTCTTGAATTTGTATCCATTCATCTGTCTTTTTAACAAACATATATAAAAATGTCCGACGTAAAAGTTTTAGCAGAACAACTTGTTAATTTAACCATTAAACAATCCAATGAATTATTTGAGGTTTTAAAAAATGACTATGGCATTGAACCAGCCGCTGCGGCTCCTGTCATGGTGTCCGGTGCTACTGCAGCAACTGAAGTTGCTGCAGTAGAAAAAACAGAATTTGATGTTTTCTTAAAGTCCGCAGGAGCATCTAAGCTTGCAGTAGTTAAGTTGGTCAAAGAGCTTAGCGGATTGGGATTAAAAGAAGCCAAAGAATTGGTGGATGGTGCACCTGGTATGGTCAAGGAAAAATTACCTAAGGAAGAAGCAGAATCCATCAAGAAAAAACTAGAAGAAGCTGGTGCTGAAGTTGAATTAAAATAGCAAAAGCGTCTAAGCTTTTTGATTGTAAGTAAGCTTAAAACGTGTCTTTATTATTGAGAGGGAACCTCCTTTTCTGAAAATACTTGGTATTTTGCTTCCTTCAGATCGTTCATGATTCATGAAATGATAGGAGGTCTATCTCTTTTGCTTCTGTATGCATAAACTATAAAACTTGTAGCGTCCTGGTGGAGAAAAAAAAATTTAGTAAACAGAACTGCAGTATGCCTTCTGATCGTTCCTCAGCAAGTTATCATAGCGACTTGCTTGAAATCCAGCTAAAGTCCTTTAAAGATTTTTTCCAATTGGGGGTTAGCCCAGAAGATCGAAGAGATGAAGGACTCTATAAAGTGTTTATGGAAAATTTCCCTATCGAGGATTCCAGGCACAATTACATTTTGGAGTTTATCGATTACAACTTAGAACTACCACAGTATACGCCTCGTGAATGCATTGAACGGGGATTAACCTATGAAGTCCCTTTAAAGGCCAAATTACGGTTGTTGCAGAACGATGAGCACACTGGTAAATACGAAGGCATTGAGCAAGAAGTGTTTTTAGGTAATGTGCCCTATATGACCGACCAAGCTTCTTTCATACTAAGTGGTGTAGAACGTGTGGTTGTCTCTCAGGTATATAAATCATCTGGTATCTTTTTCTTTGAAAATAAGCACATTAGTGGCTCAAATGTCTATTCTGCTAAGGTAGTTCCCGCTAAGGGCGTTTGGATTGAGTTTTCGGTTGATATCAATTCCGTCATGTACATTTATGTAGATAGGAAGAAGAAAATTCCTATTACGACCATGTTAAGGGCGATTGGATACAGCAGCGATAAAGATATATTAACCATATTTGGCCTGGGTGAAGAAATTGAAGTCACCCCAGACGTGCTTCAAAGTCATATGGGGCGCAAGCTCGCAGCGCGTGTTTTACGCAGCTGGGTAGAAGATTTCGTAAACGAAGAAACAGGTGAGCTGATGCCCGTTACCCGCTACGAAACACTCGTAGAGCGCAATCAACTTTTAGATGAGGTTGCCATAGAAGCCATCATAGCTTCTGGAGTAGATTCTATTATTCTGCACAAAGAAGGATCTGACTATTCTGATTACCAATTGGTTTATAATACCTTATCCAAGGACAATACCAACGATACTAAGGACGCGACTGCACAGATTTACCGACAGCTGCGTAACGCAGAAGCTCCTGACGACCAGACGGCACGGGAAACGGTAGAAGGTCTTTTCTTCAGCAGCAAGCGGTATACATTGGGTGAAGTTGGCCGTTATAGAATCAATAAAAAACTAAACCTAGACCTTCCAATGAGCACTTGTGTGTTGACACAACAAGACATCTTGGAAATTATTTTTTACCTCATTCGAGTGGTGAATGGAAAAGCAGAAGTTGATGATATTGACCACTTGAGCAATCGTCGTGTACGTTCCGTTGGGGAACAACTCTTCACCCAATTTGGTGTAGGACTGGCTCGTTTGGCCCGAACCATTCGGGAACGCATCAATGTGCGGGACAACGAAACATTTAAACCAGTAGACTTGATTAATGCCCGTACGCTTTCTTCCGTTATCAGTTCCTTCTTTGGCATTAACCCACTATCACAATTGATCGATCAAGTGAATCCACTTGCTGAGGTTACCCACAAACGTCGTGTATCTGCCCTAGGTCCAGGTGGACTTTCTAGAGATCGAGCTGGTTTTGAAGTACGTGACGTCCATTATTCGCATTATGGAAGGCTGTGTACCATTGAAACACCAGAAGGTATGAACATTGGTCTGATCTCCTCACTTTGCATGTATGCACGTGTCAACAGCATGGGCTTTATTGAAACTCCTTATAGAAAGGTAAAGGATGGTAAGGTTGACCTGAGTGGCGCGATCTGTTATTTAAATGCATCAGAAGAAGAAGGAGCCAATTTTGCTCCAGCCAACCTATATATGGATGCAGATGGGGCTATTTTAGAAGAACGCATCAAAGTACGCAGTGGAGACGAATATCCTTTGGTAAAGCCAGAGCAAGTAGCTTATATGGATGTTTCTAGTAGTCAAATCGCCTCAGTTGCTGCTTCTTTGATTCCATTTTTGGAACACGATGACGCTAGTCGTGCCTTAATGGGGTCAAACATGCAACGCCAAGCCGTTCCTTTAATTAGACCAGATGTGCCTATTGTCTGTACGGGAGTAGAAAAAAGAGTGGCCAAAGAGTTTAGAGGATTGCCTACTGCGGAAGGAAGTGGTGTTGTAACCTATGTGGATGGTAGAAAAATCATTATCCATTACGACCGTTCTCCGGAGGAAGAACTGGTGGCAATGAATGAACCATCTGTTACGTACGTACTCGATAAATTTAGAGGAACGAATAGAAATACATGCATCAATCTGACTCCCATGGTTTTCAAAGGAGATCGTGTGGAAAAAGGTCAGGTACTCTGTGAAGGTTATTCCACTAAACAGGAAGAATTGGCACTTGGGAAAAACCTAAAAGTCGCTTTCCTTTCTTGGAAAGGATATACCTTTGAAGATGGTATTGTCATCTCCGAACGTGTGACACGAGAAGATGTCTTCACCTCCATTCACATCAAAGAATTTATCTTGGAAGTCAAAGATACTAAGTTTGGCGCTGAGGAGCTGACCAATGAAATTCCAAATGTAAACGAAGAAGCGATTCAGAAATTAGATGCAAATGGTATTGTTAAAATAGGCACCGAAGTCAAGGAAGGAGATATTTTGATTGGCAAAGTTACTCCAAAAGGAGAAATAGATGTTACCGCAGAAGCAAAGCTTTTAAAAGCCATCTTTGGGGATAAAGCAGGTGATGTAAAAAATACCTCACTTAGAGTCCCATCTGGCATGGAAGGTATTGTAATCGATACCAAGATTTTTTCTGGACCGGATAGGAGCAAAGAAAGCAAGATAAAAGCAAAGAAGGAACTGGATTTGTTAAAAAAAGCACATGCTAGGACGTTGCTTGCCCTACGTGAAACGGCTATTAAAAAGTTGACCGTAGTGTTAAATGGAGTCATTTCAAATGGTGTGTGTCACCAATTTGGCGATGAAATTATCCCAGTAGGGGAAACGTTTACGTCAAGCTTACTGTCTGAAAAGGTATTCCCTAAAAAAAATCTGTACCGAGACGAGTCCCTATATAATGTTCCAGAAGAAGTAAACCTACTTGGAGATCTTTTGGTCCGCAATTGGACAAGCGATGCACATAAAAATGAATTGGTACAACGCATTATAGAGGGCTACACGAAAAAACGTGCCGAAGCTATTGTCCGTTTTAAGCGGAAAAAATTTGCACTGGAAGCAGGTGATGGCTTGCCAAAAGGCGTAGTGAAAATTGCCAAAGTATATATTGCCGAAAAGCGGAAACTCAAAGTAGGCGATAAGATGTCTGGAAGACACGGTAACAAGGGTATCGTCTGTAAAATAGTGCCTCAAGAAGATATGCCCTTTTTAGCGGATGGTACGTCAGTAGATGTGGTGTTAAGTCCCCTTGGGTTGCCTTCGCGTATGAACTTAGGACAGCTGTATGAAACGGTATTGGGGTGGGCGGGAGACAAACTTGGCAAGCGTTATGTCAATCCGATTTTCGAAGGTATGAACCTGGATCAAATTGCTGCTGAGTTGGAAGATGCTGGCTTGCCTGCATTTGGTAAAACCACTGTTTACGATGGCGCTACAGGGCTTCCGTTTGAGCAAGAGGTTACCGTAGGGGTCGTATACCTCCTCAAGCTTGCGCACTTGGTAGACGACAAAATGCATGCCCGTTCTACAGGGCCTTACTCCTTGATCACGCAGCAACCATTAGGCGGTAAAGCGCAATTTGGTGGGCAACGATTTGGTGAGATGGAAGTCTGGGCATTGGAAGCCTATGGTGCAGCTTATACGCTACAAGAAATGCTCAACACCAAATCAGATGATGTAGTGGGTAGATCTAAAGCATATGAAGCTATTGTAAAAGGCAAAAATATACCAAAACCAAATCTGTCTGAGTCCTTTAATGTATTGATTCACGAACTGAGAGGATTGGGACTTGAAATCACGCTTTTACCAGAGCATGCACATGTTAAGGACTAATAAGGCATTAGAGCACTTTCAGAACGAAGTGATGGGTTAAGGATTTTGAGGCATGCTGAAGTTGCGTACCATACCGCCTGTAGTGTAGGATACAAGGAACAAAGACAAGTATGACACCAAGGCGGACAATCAGGCCACATTAAGAGCTCTATTGCAAGGATCGCGTATGTAACCAAGGCATTAAAGTGAAGCTTAGAAAGTTGCATTGCGTTGTAATGGCAGTTTAACGGGAAACATAGTGCAATAAGTTTATCTGTATGAAATTTAGAAAAAATAACACACAATCAACCAATTTTTCTGGTATCGTTGCCAGTCTTTCTTCTCCAGAAGTAATTTTAGGGCGTTCATGCGGAGAAGTCACCCTTCCAGAAACAATTAATTACCGAACCCACAAGCCCGAAACAAAAGGATTGTTTTGTGAGCGCATATTTGGTCCTGTAAAGGACTGGGAGTGTCATTGTGGTAAGTATAAAGGCATTCGCTATAAAAGCATTATTTGCGATCGATGTGGCGTCGAGATTACAGAGAAAAAACAACGCAGAGAACGTGTTGGACACATTGAGTTGGTAGTGCCCGTGACGCATATTTGGTACTTTAGAGCACTGCCAAGCAAGATCAGTTATTTGCTCGGCATGGCTAGCAAAAAAATAGAACAAATTATTTATTATGAGCGTTACGTAGTCATACAGCCTGGCGTTAAAGAAGCTGATGGCGTTGCGGTCAATGATTTGTTGTCTGAAGATGAATACCTAGACATTTTGGATCAATTGCCACCAGAAAACCAATTGCTTAGCCATTCAGATCCGGCTAAGTTTATTGCCCAAATTGGCTCAGAAGCGATTGAATCTCTTTTAAAAAGGTTGAACTTGGATCAACTATCCATCGAACTAAGGGAACAATTGCTTACCGATGGATCTCAGCAGCGTCGATTGGAAATTGTCAAACGACTGAAAATTGTAGAAGGCTTTCGAGATCCGCATAAAAAAGTAGAAAATCGTCCAGAATGGATGGTCATGCGCATATTGCCCGTGATTCCCCCCGAATTGCGTCCCCTCTTTTCGTTGGGAGGAGGCAAATTTGCGACGTCTGATTTAAATGATCTCTACAGACGCGTCATCATTCGAAACAACCGACTAAAAAAGTTATTGAATATCAAGGCACCACAAATCATTATACGCAATGAAATGCGCATGTTGCAAGAGGCCGTAGATTCGTTGTTTGATAACTCTCGCAAAGTGAATTCGGTAGCCTCTGAAGGCGTTCGACCTTTGAAATCGCTTTCCGATATGTTGAAAGGAAAGCAAGGACGTTTTAGGCAAAATTTATTGGGAAAACGGGTAGACTATTCCGGAAGGTCGGTTATTGTAGTAGGTCCCGAATTGTCATTGCATGAATGTGGGTTGCCCAAAGAAATGGCTGTTGAACTATTTATGCCGTTTATCATCCGCAGGCTAATTGAACGAGGCGTTGCAGAAACGGTAAAGATGGCAAAAAAATTAATTGAAGAAAAAGAGCCTGTTATTTGGGACGTTTTGGAAAACGTGCTCAAAGGGCATCCCGTTTTGCTCAACCGAGCGCCGACTTTGCACCGCTTAGGTATCCAAGCTTTTCAACCCAAACTCATTGAAGGAAAAGCCATTCAGTTGCATCCGTTGGTTTGTACCGCTTTTAATGCCGACTTTGATGGGGATCAAATGGCTGTTCACGTTCCATTGGGGCAAGAGGCCATAGCGGAAGCATCCCTGCTCATGTTGGCATCCTACAATGTATTAAACCCTTCCAATGGAGTGCCCATTACCATTCCATCGCGTGACATGATTTTGGGACTGCATTACTTAACGAAAGGCAAAAAAGGGACCCCAACCGAGCCTGTTTTGGGAGAAGGCATGTGCTTTTATTCTCCCCAAGAAGTGTTGATCGCATTGGCACACCAAGCGGTTTCCAAACATGCCTACATCAAGCTGTTCGTTCCTAAAATCCAGCCAAATGGGAGGATGGGAAAGGAATTTATCGAAACAACAGTAGGTAGGGTCGTCTTTAACCAATATTGTCCAGTAGGCATGGAGTTCATTAATGAGACACTTAATGTTCGAAAAATGCAAACCATTGTAGCAGATTTGTATACCAAATTTGGGACTGTAGCCACGGTAGAATTCCTAGACAACATTAAAACCCTTGGTTTTGAAGTAGCCTTCAAAGCTGGAATGACCATTGGGCTCAACGATGTAAAAATCCCGGTCCAAAAACGTACACTTATTGCACAAGCAACCGAAGAGGTTGAGGCGATTTGGAACAACTACATGTTGGGATTGATCACCGATAACGAACGATACAATCAAGTGATTGACGTTTGGACTCGTACAAATACACGCATTACCAATCAGTTGATGGAGCAGTTGGAGCAAGATCAGCAGGCGTTTAACTCTGTCTACATGATGATGATTTCTGGTGCCAGGGGATCGCGTGAACAAGTGCGTCAGTTGGGTGGTATGAAGGGGTTGATTGCTAGACCTCAAAAAAGTACACAGGGAGCTGTAGGAGAAATTATTGAGAATCCAATTGTTTCCAATTTCCAAGAAGGGTTGAATGTGATTGAGTATTTTATTTCAACCCATGGTGCCCGAAAAGGATTGGCAGATACGGCCTTAAAAACAGCGGATGCTGGATATTTAACCAGAAGATTGGTTGACGTGTCGCAAGATTTGACGGTTGTTACAGAAGATTGTGGTACCCTTAAAGGGATTGCTGTGCGTGCCGTAAAAGCAGAAAATAGGATCGTAGAATCCCTAGCGGAACGTATTTTAGGCCGCTCGGTAGTAGACGACGTGTTACATCCTAAAACAGGAGAATTGTTGGTTCAACGTGGTGCTGAAATCAATGAAAATATAGCTTTAGTTATACAATCAGCTGGTTTAGAGGAAGTATTTATACGTTCTGTATTGACTTGTGATTTATCTCAAGGAGTCTGTGTGAAATGTTATGGCCGCAATTTGGCTACAGGCAATACCGTATCGGTAGGCGAAGCCGTAGGCGTTATTGCTGCTCAATCCATTGGACAACCTGGTACCCAGCTTACCATGAGAACGTTCCACGTGGGTGGTACAGCCTCTAATATTGTAGTAGATGCCAAGGTGAAAGCAAAATATGCCGGTATTGTAAATTTTGAAGACTTGCTTATAAGTAGCTATGTAGCTTCAAATGGAGAAACCGTTGAGGTAGTCATGAGTCGTTCTTCCGAGCTCCAACTGTTGGACAATGCTACCCGGAAAGTATTGATGACAACCCACTTGCCTTATGGTGCTCATCTTAAAGTAAAAGATAATGAATCGGTTTTATATGATCAAGAACTCTATCATTGGGATCCATACAACGTAGTTTTATTGGCTACGCAAAGTGGAGTCATTCAGTTTTTAGACTTGGAAGAAGGGATTACCTATCAAGAAGAATTTGATGAGCAAACGGGTCATAAGTCAAAAGTTATGATCGAATCTAAGGATAAGACCAAGCACCCAAGTGTGGTTATAACAGACAATATGGGAACGGTCATTGCTTCTTACACACTGCCTATCAAAGCACAATTGGTGGTAGAAGTAGGAGACACGGTACAAAGAGGACAAATAGTGGCTAAGGTTCCCCGCATCATCAATCAATCAAGAGATATTACAGGTGGATTGCCTCGTGTCGTAGAACTTTTTGAAGCTAGGAAGCCAGCCAATACAGCATTCATTAGTGAGTTGAGTGGGGTGGTAATCTATGGAGGTATTAAGCGGGGCAATCGAGAGATCATCATTGAGTCCAAAGAAGGGATTCAAGCTCGGTATATGATCCCATTGTCTAAGCATATTTTAGTGCAAGACAACGACTATGTAAAAGTAGGTGAATTGTTGACCGATGGTGCTGTAGCAGCTTCTGATTTGTTGGTTACCAGAGGACCGTTGATAGCACAAGAATATATTATGAATGAATTGCAAAGTGTGTATCGTTTGCAAGGTGAAAAAATCAACAACAAGCACATTGAAATCATCATCAAGCAGATGATGCGCAAAGTAGAAGTAATCGATCCAGGAGATACCTCTTTGCTGCATGGCCAAATACTGGATAAAGTAAGCTTCTTTGCAGAGAACGATCGTATTCGGAATAAGTCCGTTGTCCTAGACCCAGGAGATTCCAAACGTTTTCAACTAGGCGCGTTGGCCGCTACGCATAGGCTGCTTAAAGAAAACGAGCAGCTTCAGCAGCAAGGATTGAAACCTGCTCAAGTGAGAGAAGTCGAACTGGCTATTGCGCAACCAAAGTTGCAGGGCATCACCCAAGCTTCCTTGGCTACAGAGAGCTTCTTGTCGGCCGCCTCGTTCCAAGAAACATCTAAGGTTTTGAGTGATGCAGCCATTAGTGCGAAGCACGATAAGTTAAAAGGATTGAAGGAAAACATTATTGTTGGTCATTTGATCCCAGCAGGTACGGGTATGCGTAAATACGAAAAGCTTATTGTAAGCTCAAAAATAGAATACGATGCCTTAATAGAAGAGAGGAGAGAGCAGGTGTTGAGATGAGAAATTAGGTGCCGATGCTTTCCCCTCCATTTTTCAATCAGTGCTTGATTTTTTTGGTACTTTTATATCAAGACAAAAGTACGAAGAAAGAAAAACCGTGTTGTAGGGGCTCAATCCCGCATTTTCATTCCGATTTAGTATAGACTTTTATAATCAAGCAATTAAAAGGTACGGAATGTGGGTTAACTAGCTATTTTGCTTTTTTATCTTAAATGATTTTCTTTGGGAATACACTAAAGGCAACCCCATCGTTATGAAAAAAGTACCCATTGGCGTGGATAACTTCCACAAACTCGTTACTGGAGGCTATCTCTTTTGCGATAAAACAGCGATGATCGCTGAGTTTTTAAGTAAAGGTGAGGAAGTTACCCTGATCACTCGTCCCCGGCGTTGGGGTAAAACGCTCAATATGTCGATGCTGCTGCATTTCTTTGCTGCAGAGGTTTATGGCATTAAAACAGCTGGTTTGTTTGATCATTTGCAGATTTCCTTTCTAGAAGGGGGACGTTACATCCGGGAGCATCAAGGTCAAGCTCCTGTAATTATGGTGAGCTTTAAAGATATACATGCCGATGATTTTCAGGGAGCGTATGAGTCAATCTATTTGCTTATAAAGCAGCTCTATGGCTCCTATGAATATCTATTAAAGAGCGATTGCATGAATTCAAATCAAAAAAATGAGTTTCAAGCCATCCTAGACAAAGTAGCCAACCAACAACAATTAGAAAAATCTTTACAGCTCCTGAGTGCGTGTTTGTATCAACACCATGGTAAGCAAGTTTATATTTTTATAGATGAATACGACACGCCTTTAAACCAAGCTTACGAACAAAAAGACTATTTGGATGCGTTGGTGAAATTTATGCGCAATTGGTTTAGTGCAGGATTAAAAGGCAACAATGCTTTGCAACGTGGCGTACTAACAGGTATTTTGCGCGTTTCCAAAGACAGCATGCTCTCTGGGCTAAACAATTTAGAAACCTATACCCTGTTAGACAACGAATACAGTAGTTGTTTTGGTTTTAGCGAAGCAGAAATGCGGGCACTTTTTGTACAACAAGGGGTTTCTGTTGATTTCGATCAGGTACAGGGTTGGTACAACGGCTATACATCAGGTGATGCAATAGCGTATAATCCTTGGTCCATACTTTCTTGCATCAATCGATCGGGTCGATTTGATGTCTATTGGGTAAATACGGGCAACAACAATCTAATCAAGGATCGGATATTCAGGGCGCAAGCCGGTATAAAGGCCCAATTTGAACAGTTGATGGAGGGTACTTCGATCCAGGTTTCCATCAACAAGCATCTTGCATTTGACCTATTGGAACAAGATGAGACGGCTTTATGGAGCCTGCTGTTGTTTGCAGGTTATTTAAAAGCAGAGTCGGTTTGCCTGAGCGACAGTACCGATTTGTACGATTGTCAGGTAGCCATACCGAACAATGAAATACAGAGGCTGTACAACCACTTTTTTAAAGAATGGTTGAGCAGGGAGTTCTCCTATCAGGCCCAATATGATTCGTTTTTAAAGCACTTGGCCTCTGGAAAAGTAGCGTTGTTTATGCGGGATCTTAGTGGTTATCTTTTGCAAAGTGCCAGTAGTTTTGACGTGACAGGCTCTGCCAAGTCGGAGGGATTTTACCATGGTTTTGTATTGGCTTTATTGGCAAGCTTGCGTACAACGCACGTTATTCGGTCCAACCGGGAAAGCGGGTTTGGGCGGTACGATCTGTTGTTGGTTCCTAAAAACGAAACAAATGACATCGGCCTATTGCTCGAGTTCAAGCATGTAAAAAAAGAGGAACCCATTGAAGCCGCAGCGAGATCGGCCTTGGGCCAAATCCAAGCACGTGCCTATCATGCCGAATTGTTGCAGCCCCTATCTCCGGGAGGTAGCGGAAGTAGGGATTGCCTTTTCAGGCAAAGCCGCGGTGGCTGCGTATGCGACGTATGTTTTTACAACCAAGCAGCGTGGTCCGTTGCATGTAACGCCCCTGTTTGGGCGTGAAGGGGAGATAGCAGGGAATGCATGAACAAAGATACATATGGCTGATTCACAATAATTATAATCCCGACCTCACGTTGCCTAGGTTTCTTTTTTGATGCATGCAAAAAAACATCCGCGCACTGGTAATGCGAAAGTACAGCCAAAAAACAGCAGGTAGTAGTTGTGTTCACTGAAACTTAAATCTATTTCAGTATATTGCTTAAAACGGGCAAGTTGTGCTTCTGTTGTTTACAGATTTTTTTGCAAAAAAGTTGATTATGGATACTACTTTTTCTAAGGATAAGGATTTTGGCCTACCCAAGCCAGACTTTCAAAATATGCCACCCGCACGATCGAAATGGTTGATCATCGCAGTGCTTGTCTTGCTTAGCCTGTCCCTTGTGGGAAAAATGATTTACAACAATTACTACCAATCTAAGCCAAAACAATTCGATCCCCCTCCTCCATTGTCTTCTACAGCCCCGGCACAGCCTGTCACAGAAGCAGAAGAAGTAGGCACACATGTGAATGTAGAAGTCAACGAGTCGGTTAGCAGCAACGCATATTTTAAAGAAAAAAACAATTCAAAAACAGAAATAAACATTCAAGCTGTAAAAAAGCGCTTGGAAGAAGTTAAGAAAAATCCTACTGCCCTCGTTAAACCAGGTACGTATCAAGAAGTGCATGCCCCCCAAGGGATTTATCACTTGGTTGTGGTCAGTCACTTGCAAAAAGATGTGGCTATGAAAAGCGTACAGCAACTCATACAAGAAAATCGGGGGGTGTATTTGATCTTGCCTAGAAAAGGAGAAAGGTACTACCGAGTGACCATAGCACACAGCAGAACACGATATGAAGCAAAAGAAAAACTAAAAAAATTAAAAGAAAAGTATAAAAATATTTTCATTTTACACTATTAATCCTGTATCTTTACGGGAGTATTGCATGTAATTTTACACCTTACTATGGATATAAAAACAGAAGTTTCCCAAACCCTATTGAGCCTATTGATGAAAGGAGGCTGGTTGATGGTACCGCTCATACTGCTATCTTTGGCCGCGGCATATGTGCTTATAGAACGACTTTTAACCTACCGTGCATGCTTGAATTTATCCGAAAGTTTTTTGCAAGCATTAGACAACCAGCTACACAATGGGGACATACACCAGCTTCAACAGCTCTGTACAGCAGAAGACAACATTATCCAAAAAGTACTCTTAAAAGGAATCCAAAGCAGACAGACTGCTGCCAAAAGCGTCGAATGTATCTTGGAAAGTGAGTCCAAACGAATCATAGCCTCTTTAGAAGAACGTCTTTCCATATTGGCCACAATTGCTGGTGTAGCACCCATGATTGGCTTTCTGGGTACCGTAACGGGTATGATCCAAACTTTTATGTCCATCTCACAAGAGAAGAACCAACTTGCTACGCAATTGTTTTCAAACGGAATTTACGAAGCCATGGTGACCACAATGGTAGGGCTGATTGTAGGGATTGTTGCTTATATTGGCTATAATTATTGTCTCATGCGGGTAACGAAAGCAGCAGATCAGTTGGCATACGCAGCCAACCTCTTTTTGGTCAAATGGATCCTAAAGTAAAAAATATGTTCAAATAAGGGGTCGTTCCAAAGTGAAGGTTATCGGTTCCATTTTTGTAGAAGTTTCCGCATAGAAAATGGCAGCATATGGAGCTTGCGTACGGAACGAACGCCAAATTGGATCCTTGGAAGGTTGCCTTTCGATGGCTCATTGAAGGCATTTTCTTAATGCATACACTACTATAATCGTTTGATAAAGATGCAAATCCGTACGAGAAACACACTAAATCCCTCCTTTAGCATGGCATCTATGACGGATGTACTGTTCCTGTTGCTTATCTTTTTAGTGGTTGCAGCACGGCACGCTCCTAAAGCCATCCCGGTTGATTTACCGGTTAGTAGCAATCAAAAAACAACATGCGCTGAAGTGCATGTAACGGTTACAAAGCAATTGCATTACTACCTGGAAGGACAGCAACTTGTATTCGACCAACTTCCCCGTCGTTTAAAAGAACAATTGGAAAAAAAGTCAAGCAAGCTAGTAGTATTGCATATGGACCAAACCCTTTCTGTGGCACACATGGTCGCGGTTGCGGATGTGGCCAATAAATTGGGGGCTACGGTATCTATAGCCACTACATTGAAGCAAACGTGATGAAATACATTCCATTATTTTCTACTGAAAAGCAAGGAATTGTAGCTTCATTGGGGCTGCATCTCTGCCTTGCCCTGTTGCTTTATTGCACAAAGCTTGCTTCTGCACCAAGTAGTTCCAATGAACAAACTTATACCATTGGGCTACAACTAAAAGATGTCGCTCACACTACAGAACAAGACAAGCTGGTAGCAATGCATACACAAGATGACGCACTTTCCCAAATTGTTCAAAAAGAACATCAAAAATTGATCGCAAACAAGCGAAAAAATAAACCAACGGCCTCTAGCAAGCCAACGGTTCCAAGGAAAGCAAGTCTACGCAAGGGTGTCCAAAGTGCTTCGCTCAGACAAACAGGTAAAATTGATGCACGTGGATTGTATACCAAACATCCCCAAAAACAGATACGCGGTGCTACGCTTGAATTAACAGGATGGAAATGGGATTCCGTGCCACACCCGAAAGACAACACAGAAGAATGCGGCAGACTTGTATTTGAAATTAAGGTGGATGAAAATGGAGAAGTGATCGCCATTCGCACACTAGAAAAAACAGTTTCTCCGCTTGTAGAAAAGATTTATGCAGACGCTCTACAAGAACTTACGTTTGGTAAGACCTCTTCGATACAGCCTTACGCTCCTGTATCTACAGGGAAAGTAATATTTGTTTTGGTTCCAAAACAGTAACAACCCATCCAACATTAGCCAAATGATGCTGCTCCGACGCTTCTTAATTTGTCTCTATTTAAATTTTTCCGTATGGATTACAGCTATTTTTGTGTTCATGCTACACAGGCACATTGTCCCGCTCTTGAACAAGAAACACCTATGCAACGATCCGCTTAGGCCCCATATTTAGATCCTATTTTTTATTTTTTTTAAAACAAACTATCTTTGTTTTGGCATTGGCCAAGTTGAGGGCTGTTGCACCCCCTCAAGTTATTTCCCATACCCCCTTCTACAAATTATGAACGAACGAAAAATCACACAAAAACTTTGGCGTTTTTTTGTAATAGGCTTGTTGCTTGTTCCTATTTATATTTTTTCTGTTCAAGTCGATTTTTGCAACCTATATGGGGGAATGCCTTCCATGGAGCTATTGGAAAATCCACAGAGCGAACTCGCATCCGAACTCTATTCGGCTGACGGGTTGCTGCTTGGAAAATACTTTCGAAACAACCGCAGTCCAGTACAGTATACGGACATTTCTCCTACGATGATTCAGGCATTGATCGCTTCTGAGGACTATCGATTTGAGCAACACGCTGGGATAGACTTTGTTGGGCTTTTGCGGGCTTTTTTTCTATCTGTTCTGTTGCAACGCAAAAAAGGAGGAGGCAGTACCCTTACCCAACAACTAGCTAAAAACCTTTTTAATACACGTAGAGAGCTGGATTATAGAGGGAAGCTTAGCAAGATACCCCTGTTGGGAAAGTTTTCTATGAAAACCAAAGAATGGATCTTAGCCGTGCAACTGGAGCGTGCCTATACCAAGCAAGAAATTCTAGCCATGTACCTCAATACCGTTACCTTTGGCAGCAATACCTTTGGGATCAAAGTAGCCGCACGCACCTTTTTTAAGAAAACCCCTGCCGAATTGCGGGTAGAAGAAGCCGCATTATTGGTAGGTATTTTACGGGCTCCTACGTATTACAGCCCTGTCAAGCATCCAGATAGAGCAAAACACATCCGAAATGTAGTATTGGCACAAATGAGCAAACACGGATTTTTAAAACAAACAGCATATAATCTGCTTTCCGAAGCACCTATTGAACTGCATTATCAAGAAGAAAATTATGAACAAGGGTTGGCTCCCTATTTTAGGGCTACCGTGCGGGAATTTCTCTTAAAGTGGGCCAAAGAACATGGATACGATCTGTTTTCCGATGGATTGCGCATCTATACTACCATTGATAGCCGCGTGCAAAAGCATGCAGAAGCAACCTTAAAAGAACGTATGATGCGTTTGCAACAATCGTTTGATGCCCATTGGCAAGGCCGCAATCCTTGGATCAATGAAAAAGAACAAGAAATAGAAGATTATATTGATAATGAAATCAAAAAAATAGTACTATACAAACAATTGGTACAAAAATATGGAACCGATACCGTTGCCATAAACAAGGAGTTGAACAACCCCATTTCTACCGAACTTTTTTCTTGGGATGGACCTATAAAGACCGTTATAAGTCCATTAGAAGCATTCAAATACCACCGAAAAATCTTACAAGCCGGCTGTTTGGCTATGGATCCGCATACGGGACATATCAAAGCATGGGTAGGCGGTATTGACTACAAATTTTTTCAATACGATCACGTCAAAAGAAGCAAGCGGCAAGCTGGCTCTACTTTTAAACCTATCGTATATACCGTAGCATTGGATAACGGATATCTTCCAACGGATTTGGTAGTGGATGAGCCTGTTCCTTTTGCAAAACCCAATGGAAGCGTGTGGACAGCACAAAATGCTTGGAAGTCTTATTCTGGAAAGAAATATACACTACGGTATGCCATGGCAAAATCATACAACTCCATCACTTCGTACCTTATCAAACAACTTACGCCTCAATTGGTCGTGGAATATGCACACCGTATGGGTATCAAGGGACCGTTGGATCCAGTGCCCTCCCTTTGTTTGGGATCGAGCGATGTGTCTATTTACGAAATAGTCGGAGCATATAGTACTTTTTTAAATAAAGGAGTCTGGACGGAGCCTTTCTTTGTTACCCATATTGAAGACAAAAATGGGAATATACTGCAAACGTTTCGCCCACAACATCAAGAAGCCATGCATCCAGATACAGCCGATCTGATGATGTACATGTTGCAAGGTTCTCTGGAAGAAGGTGCATTGCATGGCGTAGCCAAAGAACTGAGGGCAAACAACGACATTGCGGGCAAATCTGGGACCACGTCCAACCAGTCTGATGGATGGTTTATTGGACTGACTCAGAACCTTTGCGTAGGGGTTTGGGTAGGTGGAGAAGATCGATGCATTCATTTTCGAGACTTCCATTTGGGCAGTGGTAGTGCCACAGCTCGGCCCATATGGGAACAATTTATCTTAAAACTCTATAACGATCCACACGTAATGTACCAAAAAGGCCCTTTGACAAGCAACGGTATATTGTCTGAAAAAGTCAAAAAGATCATGCAAAGCAGAAACGAGGATGTTCCTGAGCAACTTTCCGAAAAACCGCCGGGAAGCCCGCTTCCATTTGGTCCCAGTAACCCTTCTCGAGCATCCGTTGTATTGGATGTAGATAAGATCTATTAAAAAGGCACCGACCCGTTGTTTGCCTATCGAATGCAAGATGCCGGATGAACATCTGGTCGGTAATGAAGCCAGCGCTTACTATCCTTTTTGCTCCTTGTCAATGTCCATTTGTTTTTGCAGGTACCGCTGACTGCTCGGAACGTCGATACACTAGACGTGGCCAAAAGAAAAAGACAGCACAACTAGTGCATAACGTCCATCCCAAAGCCACCCATGCAAGGGGCAGAGCACCGCCTATCCATAGTGGCGTACCAAGCCAAACCACAAGTGGCGCTTCGAGCAAAAGCATGTACAAAAAAGACCATCCATAAAAGCAAGAGGATTCGAAAACATGCACCGAATCACGTAGGTGAATCAGCCACTCCAAGTCGTGGCTAATGAGTGTTTCAGCAAACCAAACCATACCAAAAAAGGTAAAAAATTGTGCCACACCTCGTGTAAAGAGAGGGGTTTGCACAATCTGAACAGGGGGGACTTGAAAACCCAACAGGACTATCGCCGAAACGGCAAGCAACAGCAGGGAAACAAACAAGGGTAGACGCACTGGCAAATTGAAGTCGCAATAGAAAAAACTGGTTTTCATATGCAGATCTATGTGCGGATTGGGTTTTATGGATACAAACACCAATCCTACGATCAGGAGCAAGGCATACACAAGAACATATCGACTTTCTTTTTTAGGGGTGTTTGGGGTTGGCTCCATTGTGCAGGATTCTTTTCGAAGCACCCACTGCAGAAGCAGTAGGTTACGGAGCGCATCAGGCAACAAATGGATGGCACATAGGCCCACCAACACAAATCCTACAGTAAAGAAGGTCAGCAATCCTACTACCGATAAAAAGGGGAATCCATAACGCGTAGCTGTTAGTAAAAGGACGATACCCGATAGGGAAAAAGGGCTGGCTAAAGCAGCTAAGTGCATGGAAAGACGCACAGGTGTAAGCAATACAATAGGAGATTTTTTTTGTTTTTCAGCTATGTCCCATAGCTTGGGATATAAAGCCAGGACCCCTCGTTTGTTTCCTGTCAAAAAAACACAAAAATAGCTTGCAAAAGGAGCTAAAAATTGGCTGTATCGACTGGTACGTTCCACAAAACAAGTAAGGGAGCGCGCCATTGCATGCAAGAACCCAACTGCATCCAACGTCGCCATGCAAAGGAACCAGCTGGCTTGTACAATCAGTAAATCAGTAGGTGGAGGCGTTGGTCGTACATACCGAATAAAGGTTAAAAAACACAAAGCCAAGCCACTCCACAAACCAAGTTGAATGCCGCGTACGCGCAAGCCAATAACCAGGATTCCTAAAAGTAAAAACCATCCAATGGTAGCCATAAAAAATATCTATCTTATAATGTGAGTTCGGTTCGGAATTAGAAATATAAGGATTTTTCGGCCATCTATACTCGATCGGAATGAAGATGCGGGATTGCACCCCTACGACAGAGTGCTTAAAGAGAAGCGCCGGAACCTAAACGTAATGCTGGGTAGGCCACTCCATGAAGAGCTTGTAGTAGAATCCAATATGCCTGTTGACTTATATGGGGGACATTCATGCTGCTACAAAAGAAAAAGTAGTTGACCTAGAAGCAGCCATACAAGAAAAAAAAGTAGCCCTAGCGAAAACTGAACTTACTACGGCTAATTGTTAGGTACCATAAAGAACTGGTTTGGATCAAAGTTAAATAATTCGGGAGAGACTTCCCATTCTTTTTGAATAAATTCCCATGGAGTTTTTCCG
>JAYTOH010000016.1:0-6344 GCA_043747895.1 Amoebophilaceae bacterium | reverse complement strand
ATCGACAGCGAAATATATTTCAACTAATTTTGTTACATTCATAATCGGCCTCTTTGTTATTTGGTTTCTTTAAATACTCAAATTTAAAAATACAAAGGGGCCTTTTGCAACTTTTCCTTACTGGCTAATCCCGAACTGAGGTTATATACTAGATCGGAATAAAGATGCGGGATTGCGCACCTACAACATGGTCCTTCTTTTTTGGTACTTTTGTATCCAGACAAAAGTACCAAAAAATCAAGCGCTGATTGAAAAAAGGGGGTAGAAAGCCCTTGGAAAAGAGGGAGACGCTCATGAAATGGTCCAAAATAAAATCGTTGCGTATGGTCCAATCTACAGAATCGGTACTGAAAGCGTTGGAAAAAGGAGTCTACGAGCCGCTTTACTTTGTTCAGGGAGAAGAGACCTATTACATCGATGCCATTGCGCAGCACATTGAAGAAAAGGTGCTCAAGCCAGAAGAAAAAAGCTTCAATTTAAGCATTTTTTATGGCAAGGAGTGTACAATGACAGCCCTTTTAACGCAAGCAAGGCGTTTCCCCATGGGCAGTTCCAAGCAGGTAATCTTGGTCAAGGAGGCACAAGAAATGGCAGACTTAAAAAATGCTATCGGCCAGCAACGCTTGGCGCACTACGTCCAACGTCCCCAACCAGCCACTATATTGGTTTTTGCGTACAAATACAAAACCATAGATGCCCGCACCGTTTTTGGTAAAGCTTTGGCAGCAAATGCCGTTTTGGTCACCTGTAAAAAACCATACGACCATCAATTGCCTGCCTTTATTCGAACTGCTGTAGAAAAATTTGGACGCTCCATAACGGAAAAAGCGATCTGGATGCTCCAAGAATGCGTTGGCAATGACCTAACTAGAATTTCCCATGAATTGCAGAAACTCCGCATTAATCTGTCCGCAGGTAGCACCATTACCGAAGCAATGGTGGAAGCGTATATAGGCATGCACAAGCCATTTAACGTATTTGAGTTGCAACAGGCAATCATGAAAAAAGAGTATGCCAAAAGTTACCAAATTGCCCAAGTGTGTGCCTTGAATAGCAAGGAACCAACAGCATTGCCCATTGTAACGGTTCTGTATGCATTCTTTTCGAAGTTGCTTGTCTTACATCAAACCAAAGAAACAACCCCTGCGAAACTTGCCCAACAGATTTCCGTACATCCCTACTTTGTGCAAGGGTATTTGGATGCCATCAAAAGGTATCCGTTGCATCAAACCTTACGCAACATGACCCATTTGCATGAAGCAGATTTGCATGCCAAGGGTATCGGATCGAATGCATCGGACGATCAGATTATAAAAGAATTGATTTTCAAGATCATGCACGATATATAAAGCCGTTTGGGGCCTTAATGCCACATACGCTCTGCTGGGAGAGGGTTTATCCAACATTCCGCACAAAAAAATCAAACTTTTTATTTATTATTTAGTTGGTTTTCAATCAACACAAATTAGTAATGCTATCTGCTGAGATGAGCAGTGCCCTTTCCTGAAGGCAAAATCGTTGCACACCTTTTACGCAATCTGTTCAATTTCGTCTATAGAAAGACCTGTAACTGCAGCAATATCGTACAAAGACATCTCCCGTTGCCGTAAACGCTGAGCAACCGCTACTGCTTTCCGTTGTTCACCTTTCTCTATACCTTTCTCTATACCTTTCTCCATGCCTGTATCATAGGCGTAGGCTTGACAGGCTATCCAGTCTCGCAACCGCTTCTCCTGTTGCTCATAGGCCGCCAATTCTTGTTCCGTCCAGCTAGAGGCTTCTAATGCATAATATGCTTTTCTAATGATTGATGAGTGCGCTACGAGTGTATCCACGTCCGACAAAGGGGTCTTCGATGCATACTTTAAAAAATAACACCATTTTTCTAACATGGTCGTCAACTCTGTCTTTTTAAGACGAAACTTGGGCAGTTCCAGAAACGTGAATGAAAAATCTTTCAGATCATTTTCGTAACTACGCTTATCTAAGATGACGTGGTCTGATTTGTAGCCCTTTTTATCTGGGAACATGACAAAATCCGCAATGGCTAAAAAGATGACTTCTCTTAATTTATGGTAATTTACCCCCCGATTCAGTTGATTGGTATAGGTCTTAGCGGCATAGTACTGAGCACGTTTTTCAAACCCTTTGGTTTTGGCTACTTGCATTTCTACAATGTGTTGTCTGCCCCATTGGTCTGAACACAAAACGTCTACGATGCTCTCTTTTTTTGAGGCAATTTCTGGATCCTGAATCGGACTCAAGAAATCCACTTTTTTGATAATGGCCCCATCTGAAAATTCCAATACATCGTTCAAAAAATGGATCAGGATTTCTTTGTATTTCTTGCTGCCAAAAATTTTCCTGAAGGCAAAATCGTTTTTAGGATCTAAAAATCTTCCAATCATAGCGAAATGGGATATAAGGAACAAGAACAAAAATTTGCAAGTCGGTGCATACCTTTTTACATTGTTTTTACATTGTTGGCAGCGGTTGGTCTACAGCAATTTAGTGTATGTGTCTCTTACGTACAATGATACAGCCGCATCATTCTTTTCCATTAAGGTAAAATACCATGAAAAACAAGCATATTGCAACCCAAATCCCTCCTTGCTTTCGCTTAGGACTATGTACCCATTAATGCTTCGGCCCCACTGGTAATTTCAGCGAGTGAATTGGTAATCAATGATTGCCTCATTCTATTGTAGCTAATGCGCAACTCTTTTAACAAAGTATCGGCATTATCTGATGCTTTACCCATGGTAAGGGTCCGTGCCGCATGCTCGCTTGCGCTCGACTCTACCAATCTCATTCTAAGCTGCTGCCTGAGAACTTCTGGAAACAACTGTTCTAGGAATAACGCATGCGAAGGTTCGTAAATCCAATCCGCAGACTGCTCCAAAGCACCACCAGAACGGGTATCCGTATGGGAAGAAAAAGGCAAAAAAGGCGCCACCCTTGGCTCTTGTTTTACTGCATTTATAAATGCAGTATATACGAGTAAAATTCCGGTATAGTAGCCGTTCTGAAATGCCTCCATGCAGTAGGCAGCCAATGCATCGCTTGTGTTCCAAGCGCCAGCAGACAATAGGTCAACGTAACGATCGATGAGGGGAAAAGATGTTTTTTTAAAAAACTGATGTGCTTTTTTACCCATCACTAGAATTTCTATGGCATCTGTTCCGGTTTGCATACGGCTTTCTATACATGCCTGGGCGCTCTTGAGTACATTTTTGTTAAACACACCACACAACCCTCTGTCGGAAGAGACCACGATAAGCAGGTTGCGTTTCAGTACATTGCTCCGAGGTAGAAGCAACGGATGGCCTACTTGTTCTTGTTTTTGCAACGTGGCATGCAACAGGCTGCTGCATTGCAGCGTATATTCCTTAAGTGGCGCTAACAATTGCTGCGTTTTATGCAACTTGGAGGCAGCCACCATTTTCATTGCTTTGGTAATTTTTTGCGTAGAAAAAATCAGTTCGATGCGGTCTATTACTTCCTTTAGATGGGCCATACGCTGTTTCGACGGGAGATAAATTAATGTGCTGCGTACTTATTCGTCAATATACTTTTCGCTACACTTGCCAAAACTTCAATCAATGCGTTGTCCCACTGACCGACTTCCAGGCAGGCCAACGTAGACTGGTACTGTGTACGGAGCAGTTCTAAGAATTGCTTTTCAAATGTCTTTATTGCTGAAAGGGGTACCCCATCCAGGTATCCATTCATGGCCACATACAATATAGCGACTTGTTCGCCTACAGCCATGGGGGCGTGTAACGATTGTTTGAGCAATTCTTGATTTTTGCGTCCCCGATCAATGGTACGTTTGGTAGTCACTTCCAAGTCAGAACTAAACTTTGAAAAAGACTCTAGTTCAGCAAATTGTGCTTGGTCCAATTTAAGGGTACTGGCTACTTTTTTCATACCCTTAATTTGGGCAGCGCCTCCAATACGAGACACCGAAATGCCGACATTGATAGCAGGCTTGATTCCCGCATTGAACAAGTTCATTTCTAAAAATATTTGTCCATCTGTAATGGAAATAACGTTGGTTGGAATATAGGCCGATACATCGCCCATTTGTGTTTCTATAATAGGCAATGCGGTGAGCGATCCACCTCCTTTTACTTTCCCTTTTAACGCATCGGGTACATCGTTCATAGAGGCGGCTATTGCATCGCTATGGATAATGCGTGCAGCACGTTCTAAGAGACGTGCGTGCAGGTAAAAGACATCTCCAGGGAATGCCTCTCGTCCCGGTGGCCTGCGCAACAAGAGCGACAATTCCCTATACGCCACTGCTTGCTTTGAAAGATCGTCATACACAATCAATGCATCCCTGCCCGTGTCTCGAAAAAACTCTCCAATAGCTGCTCCAGCAAAAGGAGCAAAAGATTGCATAGGAGCAGGAGCGGAAGAAGGAGCAGCTACAATGACGGTATAGTCCATGGCACCATAGCGTGTTAAAGTTTTGGTCACATTGGCTATGGAAGATGCTTTTTGTCCAATCGCTACGTAGATACAATAAACAGGGGTTCCTTTTTCAAATAGCTTACGTTGGTTTATGATGGTGTCGATGGCAATAGAAGTTTTGCCCGATTGTCGATCGCCAATAAGGAGTTCACGTTGTCCTTTCCCAATGGGAATCATGGCATCGATGGCTTTGATTCCCGTTTGAAGCGGGGCATCGACGGGCTGCCGGTAAATGACGCCTGGCGCATTCCGTTCTAGCGGCATATCAAATCGTTCTCCTCGTATAGGTCCATTGCCATCTATAGGCTCTCCAAGGGTATTGATGACACGCCCCAAAAGACCTTCTCCTACCCCTATGGAGGCTACCCGTTTGGTTCTGGTAACTGTATCTCCTTCCCGAATTGCATTTGCATCGCCCAAGACCACAGCACCCACCATGTTTTCTTCCAAATTGAGGGCCAGTCCCTTGCATCCACTTTCAAATTCAATTAACTCGCCTGCTTGCACATTTAAAAGGCCATAGATGCGTACCACACCATCTCCGGATTGGATAACGGTTCCGACTTCTTCTAATTCCGACTCGGTGCGTACATCCGATAATTGCGCTTTGAGCAGTGCTGCAATTGCATCTGTATTAATATTCATATATACTCGTATATAGGTTTCGTAAACACTGTACCCATGCATCTTGTTTTCAACACATGAAGTTGGTGTTGCATACTTTTGTCTAATTTTAATGTTCCAACTTGCAGAATGTATCCCCCAATAATAGTGGGATCAATGCGTTGTTCCAGTATAATTTCTTTGCAGTTCATTACCTGTTTTGCCTGTTTTTTAAACCGCTCTAACAAAGCCTGAGAGGGAGGAACGGCTGTGGTTAATATAGCCTTATGAATGCCCAGATTTGCTTTGCAGCAGGTGTTAAACGCATGTAAGATATCTGGCAGGTGTGCAATTTGTCCCTGGTCTACAAGCAGTTGTATAAACCTCCACAGCATGGGACTGACTTCCTTTCCACAGATCTCCTCCAACATTCTTTTTTTCTGCTCACGGAATATGGCAGTATTTAGAAACACCAAACGCATCAACGAGGGAGATTTGACCAATGTTTTTTCTAGGAGTTCAATGCTTTTGGATATCTCTTCTAGACGATCGTTTTTAACGACATGATCGAGAAAGACTTTTGCATACCGAGTTGCTATTTTATTTTGGTTGGTCATACGTTACAATACGTTGTGCTTGATTTGGTTGTAAGAAGAACCATGGTCTGTGGTTAAGCGGTCTAACAGCTCCCATTGCGCTGGCGTTTGTGCCAACTCTTTATCCAATAATTTTTCGGCCAGTTGAACCGCCAACATGCCCACATTGGCCTTAAGGGTCTCCAAAGCACGTTCTTCTTCTTTGGAAATTTCTAGTTTGGCCTGTAATATCAGCTTTTCTTTGGTCTTGAGGCCTTCTTGACGTGCTTGTTCGATAATTTCTTGTTGTGTATGCAATGCTTCGCTTATGATGCGTTCGCGTTCCATTTTGATTTCGTTTGCTAGCTTGGTCCGATCGGTATATACTTGCTCCATTAACGTGTGGGCTTCGGCTATTTGTGCTACGGCATCGGCTATAGCTGTTTCCCGTTCCTTTAACTTGCTTAAAATTGGTTTCCAGCCAAATTTAGTCAATACCACCAATACCGTCAACAACGTAATGGTTTGCCAAAATAGGATGCCTAGATCTGGAGTTATTAGATTCATAATCAAATGAAATTTATGATATGTTAGGTACCATAAAGAACTGGTTTGGATCAAAGTTAAATAATTTGGGAGAGACTTCCCATTCTTTTTGAATAAATTCCCATGGAGTTTTTCCGTGTA
>JAYTOH010000015.1:0-6695 GCA_043747895.1 Amoebophilaceae bacterium | reverse complement strand
TATTATCATTAGCGAAGTATGAAATTATTTCTAAAATCTCTGCAGCTTTTTTTCCAAATTTTTCATCTTCTTTGATTCCATCAACCGTAATCTTCCATGTTGTAAAAATTGTTTCTCTGTATGGATCATCTTCAGGAAGTTTATGCTTTAATACTTCTTCTTTTTTCTGTTCATATATTACCAAATATTCATTTATACCAAATTTTCTTCCAAAGTTTTTTAATGCACTATCCTTTGCTTGTATATAGGCAACAGCCTGTTGTAGTGCTAATGGAAAATATTCTAGTTTTTTTGCTAGTTCTTTTGCATCTTCTCCAGATGCTGAATTTCCTAGTGCTTTCTCTCCTCTGATAAAAGAGACAGCTTCTTGTGCAGAAAACAGCCCTAATTTTAATTGTTGCATTTCTCCATGTCCTTGCATTGTTCCCCATTCTTTGTTACGAGAAGTAATTAGTGTGTGAAAGCTTGTATCTCTTGGTAGTAGATCTTTTATATCTTTATACCCGTCAGCATTGTTGAATATAAACAAACATTCGTTTTGACATTTTTGCTTGATTTTAGTGTATATTTCACTAGCAATAATTTTTGTATCCTTTGGTGTTCCATCATCTAAAACAATTTTTATCTTTAATCTTTCTGCTAACTGTTTAAATTGATTAACAGCATTGTTTTTTTCAGATTCAATCCAGAATACATGATCATATGCTTCTTTATATGCATCCGCATACCATTTAGCAGTAGTTGTTTTACCTATACCTCCTAGTCCTGTAATTGCAGCACTATTACCTGCTTTAAGCATTGAATGTAGTTTTTCTGTTAATTTTAGTTGCTGATCTTTTTCATCATGTCTTTCTACGAATGATTGTGGTAACTCTTCTTCTGTTGGCCACCATTTTTTTTCTAGGGAGATTTCGTCTTGCTTACCTATTGCTCCAAGTATTGCTGCAGCTATGTCTTTACGTTCATCACTAGCTCCTTGAAATCCTTCTCTATTCTCTTTTCTTCCCTCTTCTAAGGATTCTAACATTTTTTCCTGCCCACTTTTTAAATCTTTTAACGATTTATCTATTTCTTCTTCGAATGTTTTTAATTCTTCTAATAATTTACTTCTTAACTTAGCTTTTCCTTGAGTCGTAAACTTTATTAACTTATACTTATACGTTGCAGATTCCTGATTTTTGCCTATTGCTGTCTTTTTTCCTTTAGTAGGTAATAACTTAGTCTGGTCTAATTTATCAAACTGAAAACCTAAGCGAAAGCCATATTTTTTTGCATCACTTATTTCATAAAATTTTGACTCTGATACTATGTTTGGGTTTGAGTATAATTCACTTGTATTCCATTCTGTTCCGCCTTTACTTTTTACAGTACGTCCAGCTTTTTCATATAAAAAATTAGGAATTATAGATGATAATAACCCTTCTTTTGATTCACCATTTACTATTCCTTTAAAAACACAATTATTAAAATCTTTTTTTATATTGCCATGCACACCAGCATTGAATGAAGTGTACTCTTTATCAAAATAATTCATCACCCTATCTACTGCATCTATAGTTAGCTTGTTAATTGCGAATTTCCAGCGATAATCTGCTTCAACGCTCATAAATTGATACTCAAATTTCTCAAAAATCTCGATTCCAATGTCTATTAGTTTTTCTTTTGTAACAAGCATTCTGCTGAGTAAATGATTTATTTTTTTAGCTTTTTCTTTTTGATTATCTGTTCCAAAAAATTTTGCAAAAAAGCTAAAAGTTTCCCCACCTGCTGTTGCACCAGCTCCAGGTGCACCTGGTATACCTGTTAAGAATCCTGCACTGATACCAATAGCCATCCCAAGATATTGTACTTTTTCGGCTATTTTCCCAGGTTTACTTATTTCACCTTTTGCTTGCAAGTCATAAATCCCTTTAGCGGCTATAAAGAGAGAAACGAACTGCTTTGTAAACTCTACTACTCTATTATCCAAAGTATCTTCTACCTCTCTCTTCCCCCTTACCAACAAACCATCTCTCTGATCAGTTGATTCCCCACAGCTCAATTTCCATATCCAATCCATTGCGGTTAGATCTTCTTTCTACAGCATCTTGCACCCTGTCCAACCTTACATTTTCTAAAGACTTGAATACATCTGCACGCGAAAATGACCTATGGTTTATTTGACGACGGCGTTTACGGCCATCAATCATAACCAATTTTTGTTTATTGTTTGTTTTCATTTTATGAAAGAGTTTGGCTTATGCACTGCTGCATAAGCATTGCATATTGCTGTTACACACTTACCCTGCTTTTGCTTTTTAGCAAGCAGGCGTCTCTCGGATGGATTTGGGATGCAATGGTGCTGGTCGAATAGGTTGTAAACCTTACAAAATATCCAATCCCCTATCCAATTGTTGTTTAATGCTTAAATCCCACATTTCGAGCCAATTAAATCGTTGAAAATGAACATGATTTATAGAATCTATGGTTTGTATTTTTAAAAAAATAAGCACCGATTTAATTTGTCATAACATCGTGCGCTAAGATAAGGTGCATGAGTCTTTCAGGTGAAAGTCCTGATATGGATAAAAAGTTGTACCAATTTTTTGGTTGTCTTTTTACGATATTTGTAATAGTACAAAATTAAAATATTAAAGTCAATAAGTTTTTTAACTCATTTTTATATATAAAATATTTTATTTTTGATTATCAATTATTTTATTTTTTATGGCTCTAAAAAAGGAAGATATGCTACATCCGATTCAAGTTGCCGGACCTCATCTAGTCCGTACTGCCCACGCGCGCCTTTTTTAAAAGGCGCGCATAGCAAGCGTGCAATCGCTTTCCACTCCCTTTTTTCAATCAGTGCTTGATTTTTTGGTGCTTTGGTACCCAGACAAAAGTAGGGTAGCAAGAAGGACCGTGTCAGAGGGGCGCAATCCCGCAGCTTCATTCCTATAGAGTATATACAATGGGCTTGGTTTACAGTGGAATACTTAAGTATCTTAAGAGACTTGCGCAAGGTTTATGCAGCAGACTGTCGGGCCGCCGTATTCGGGAAAATTGAACGTACGGTGGGATGAGCAGGACATGGGTAAACGATCATCAAGTATACAACAGTGAGTCAGTTACTGTGTGGGGAATGATCTGGTCCCCTTCAAGAGATCCAGCAGTCAGCAGTAACAGATAAGCTTATCGTCAGGTTTGTCCAACCATTGCTTTACGCTACACACTACCTAAGGAAAAGTTATGCAAGAGCGCCATTCAAACCAATGGCACAAAGGCAAACCCAGGGTATTCGGTTGCATGGAGTGCATGGCCATCGGAGCCAGATTTTGACAACTTGTATATCGAACCGCGTATGGGCATGACGATATGCTGCGTAAACTGAGACGTTAATTCCGCTGGAAAAGTGGACCGCTCTGCAGAAACAAGTATTTTATCGAATGGTTTACAGTCAGGAAGGCCTATTGACCCTTTTTGTGCCAGTTGAATGGTAGCATGCTGTACAGCATGCATGCGCTATATGCTCCCGGCCAAACGTTACAAGTTCCGGAACAATTTCCAATCCAACGATGCGACCACCAGGCTGGACACACTCGGCCAAGAGTGCCGTTGTCCAACCCGAACCAGAGCCTATGTCTAAAATGACATCTCCTGAACGAGGATCCATCAGTTCCAACATAAAAGCAACAACGCTGGGTTGCGAAATCGTTTGGCCGTACCCGATGGACAATGGAGCATCTGCGTAGGCATGGCTGCTGCTCGATGCAGGTACAAATTTTTTCTATCCATGGTTGCAAAAGCACGCACAATGCGTGGCGTGTGCAATACTCCCTTTTTTACAAGGAAATCAATCAATAGTGCATTCGTTTGAATGGTTTTGTCTGATTTACGAACAAGCAACGGCTTCCTGCTCTTGGTGCAACAAAGGCTCACCCCACGCTTCCTTCCAGGGTTAAAGCCAACAGTTTTTGTGCTTCTACCGCAAACTCCATGGGCAGCTGATTGAGCACTTCTTTGCAGTACCCATTTACGATAAGCGCAACAGCATTTTCGGCATCAATGCCACGCTGGCTGCAATAAAACAGTTGGTCCTCGCTTATTTTAGACGTAGTAGCTTCGTGTGCTACTTGAGCAGTAGGATTTTTAACCGCTATGTATGGAAACGTATGTGCACCGCATGCATTCCCCATCAACAAAGAATCGCACTGCGAGAAATTGGTGGCATGCGCTGCTCCTGAGGTCATTTTCACCAATCCCCTGTAACTATTGCTCGACCGATCGGCAGCAATGCCTTTGGACACAATGCGGCTTTTTGTATGCTTCCCTATGTGAATCATCTTCGTGCCCGTATCTGCCTGTTGTTTGTTTTTGGTTACTGCTACGGAATAAAACTCGCCAATAGAGTGGTCCCCCATTAAAATGCAACTAGGATACTTCCAGGTAATGGCAGACCCTGTTTCTACTTGCGTCCAAGAAATTTTAGCATGTGCTCCAGCACAAATGCCGCGCTTGGTAACAAAATTGTAGACGCCCCCTATGCCTTCCTTATCCCCTGGATACCAATTCTGTACCGTAGCATATTTTACCTCTGCTCCTTTTGCGGCATAAATTTCCACTACAGCCGCGTGGAGTTGGTGTTCGTCCCGCATGGGAGCGGTACAGCCCTCCAAATAACTCACGTACGCATCTTCTTCTGCTACAATAAGCGTACGCTCAAACTGACCAGTATTTGCTGCATTGATGCGGAAGTAGGTAGAAAGCTCCATGGGGCAACGTACCCCTTTGGGAATGTAGCAAAAAGAACCATCGCTAAATACGGCAGTATTCAAGGTAGCAAAATAGTTGTCTGTCATCGGTACTACTTTGCCCAAATAAGCCTGAACCAATTCGGGATGTTTTTGTACGGCTTCGCTAAAAGAACAAAAAACAATGCCTAACGCAGCCAACGTCTCTTTAAAGGTAGTAGCCACAGAAACGCTATCCAATACAAGATCCATGGCTACACCGGCTAGTTTTTTTTGTTCGTCCAATGAGATGCCCAACCGCTTAAATGTGTTCAGCAATTCAGGGTCTACCTCATCCAAACTCGTTAACATTGCCTGTTGCTTTGGGGCAGCATAATAGCTAATGGATTGGTAGTCTATGGGAGGGTATGTGAGCTTGGCCCAAGTGGGTTCCTGCAACCGAGACAAGTGGCGAAACGCCTGTAACCGCCGTTCCAAAAGCCAATCAGGCTCTTGCTTTTTTGCTGAAATAAGCCGAATGGTCTCCTCGGTCAATCCTTTTGCAATGGAGTCTACCGGAATGTTGCTCTCAAAACCATAAGGATAGTCTGAAGCCGTAACGGCGTTGAGTAATGCTTGCTCTTGTTGTTTTCCCACGATCGATGTATATGGTATGATGGATTTCTATTTTGTTGCGTTCACCTGAACATGCATCTGCTAATTTACATCATCGCACAAGGATCTACAAGTATCTTTCGCTTAATTTCGTATATTGCTTTGACTCAAGTAACGTATTTACAAGTTTCACCAGCCAATGAAATGCATGCGGTTTTAGATTTCTTATCGTTGTCCGATCCAAATTTGCGTAACGTACTTCTGGGTACCATTTTACTCAGTACCAGCAGCTCCATGATGGGTACCTTTGCACTCTTAAAGCGAAAAACCTTGTTCAGCGATGCCATTGCACATGCCGTATTGCCTGGTACCTGTTTGGCATTTTGGATCACGGGCGAACGAAATCCTACTGGATTGATTGTAGGAGCCTTTGCAACAGGCTGGTTGGCTTCCCTAGCCATTGGCAAGATCACGGCCCATTCTAAAATCAAGCAAGATACCGCCATTGCCCTGGTGTCTTCCGTATCGTTTGGTATGGGTAGTTTTCTACTCTCCATCTTGCAACACCAAAGCCAAACCAATCAAGGAGGGTTAAAATCCTTGTTACTCGGCAGCGCAGCTACGCTGTTGCGCGAAGACATTGTGCTGTTATTGGGTTTAAGTGCAGCCATTATTGTGACTATATTGCTGTTTTTTAAGGAATTTACCTTGATTTCATTTGATGCACTTTTTGCCAAATCGATCGGCATTCCTGTAAAAAAAATAGATTTTTTGTTTACCACCCTATTGGTATTGGCCATTGTAATCGGCATACGGTCCGTAGGCGTTGTATTGATGAGTGCCATGCTCATCACACCTGCTGCTACTGCCCGTTTTTGGACCAATAAGATCCAGTATATTATGATTTGGTCTATTTTGATTTCTATTTTTGCTTCTCTTGGAGGGTCTTACATCTCTTATACGATTCCCTCTATGCCTACCGGACCTTGGATTGTGCTTATTTTATCGTTTGTTGCCTATGGTTCGTTTGCAGCCGCTTGGTTCAAGCGTTTGTTCCAGAAAAACGGTTGATCCATGATGCCCCTTGCGCTTCCTTCTTTCGATTGTAAGCTGAAACAACAAGCTGGAAAAACCTATATTTTAGACCTTATCCGCAAGAAGTACCTGCAACTTACACCTGAAGAATGGGTCCGACAACATATGTTGCATTATCTGATACACCACCTTGCCTATCCCAAGGGGCTTTGCCGTTCGGAACAAAAGATATTGGGCGTGGAACGCTGTTTTAGGCCCGACATCCTCCTATGTGATGCCCGTGGGGTTGCGAAACTGATGGTAGAATGCAAGGCTCCCCATCAAATGCTCACACAA
>JAYTOH010000014.1:0-12595 GCA_043747895.1 Amoebophilaceae bacterium | reverse complement strand
ATGGAAGGGCCATCGCTCAAAGGATAAAAGGTACTCTGGGGATAACAGGCTGATCTCCCCCAAGAGCTCATATCGACGGGGAGGTTTGGCACCTCGATGTCGGCTCGTCACAACCTGGAGCTGGAGCAGGTTCCAAGGGTTGGGCTGTTCGCCCATTAAAGTGGCACGCGAGCTGGGTTCAGAACGTCGTGAGACAGTTCGGTTTCTATCTATTGCGGGCGTTGGAAGTTTGAGAGGGGCTAACCTTAGTACGAGAGGACCGGGTTGGGTAAACCTCTGGTGTATCAGTTGTGACGTCAGTTGCACCGCTGAGTAGCTACGTTTATAAGAGATAAGTGCTGAAAGCATCTAAGCACGAAACTCGCCTCAAGATGAGACTTCAATAAGGGTGGTTAAAGATGATGACCTTGATAGGTTGCAGGTGTAAAGTCAGAAATGGCAAAGCTGAGCAATACTAATTACCCGAATGTTTCTTGCGTTTTTTTCTTGAATTTGCTTTTACAATAGTCAATTACTATATTTGTACTTGTGTGTAGAAAAAACATACAAAAATACTAAAAAATAAAGGTAATAAACGCACTGGTGTACACCTCTTCCCATTCCGAACAGAGCAGTTAAGCCCAGTAGCACCAATGGTACTTCGGTAAAACGCGGGAGAGTAGGTAATCGCCATTTTTTTATAAAGCTTCAGCTATTGCATCATAGGAACTGTATCAAGAAACTTAGGGAAGTCTTCCTTTTCTTTTCCCCTCTTTGCCTGCACGCTTTCTATTAACTCTTTTTTCCAAAGGTGCAATTGGCAGTGCGAACTAGAAAGAGAACTCGCAACTTGAATTGGATGCAGTATAAACTTTATCGGATTCAAGTTGCGGATTTTAGATCTTGTTAAAAAGAGAAAATAAATCCCAGAGTCATAAACTTTCCAGTACATGCAACCATTTGTATTAAATGCTTTGGCCACAAAGGCTCAAAAAATAATACACTGTTTTTGAATATATTTTAGTTCAACACCTATGCTGAAATAATAAATGGCGTGATTTATTTTACTGATTCTATATTCTTTAAATCGGTCCATACGGTTTCGCTGGTGGCTATCCCTGTTTTATTTCTCCTATTTTATTTTTAGATTTGCTTTGTTGAAACGGAGTCCTAAATGGCTAAGTTGGCTCGTTGTGATCCTTTGCTATTGCTATGAAACAAACCAACAAAAAAAGAAACTGGATCAGACGAATCGTACTAGATCCCTTGTGCATTTTTACAGTGGCTTTTGCTATATGGATGCTTTTTTTTGACGATCAAAATGTATTTGTGCAATACAGATTGTACAAAAGTTGGCAAAAACTCAAGCAAGATCGATCGTATTATACGAGTCAGATTCAACGCATCAACAAAGAAAAACAAGAGCTGTTGCACGACGATGCCTTATTGGAAAAATTTGCACGTGAGAAATATTATATGAAACGCGAACAAGAAACGCTCTATGTTATTATATGAGGTATAACCACGCTTGCCTAAAAATGCCTCAACCAGCACTTCGTTCTAAAACAGCTTTTCACCTCCTTTTTTCAATCAGCGCTTGATTTTTTGGTACGCTTATATCAAGACAAAAGTACGGAGCAAGAAGGACCGTGTCGTAGGGGCACAATCCCGCAACTTCATTCCTATAGAGGCTATTTAAACAAACTTATAAGCTTAGGATCAAACACTTCTACTGTTTGTAGTGCTTGATGCGTTTGGCCATATTCATTTTGTAGCGTAGGGTCGGCAGCAGCACCAAGTAAAACATCCATACAAGCTTGATACTTGGCTTGTTCAGCAGCAATACAATCTTCTCTATCGGAGTGTCTTCTTTCTAAGAAAGCTATGTTGCTGCACAACCCTGCTATATGCAATGGGGTAAAGCCATAAACGGCTTGTGCATCAACCCTGGCTTGGTTGTCTAAAAGTACTTGCATGGCTTCCTTATGACCAAAACAAGCAGCCAAATGCAGCGGTGTGAGTCGACCGTTTTGCATTTCAAAACCCATATTGGCTTCTGCTTCTATGTTCGCCCCTTTTTCAATGAGTAGACGCATCGCTTCAATGCGATTGGATTGCACAGCTAAATGCAAAGGCGTCCAGGACCAATCATTGGGCGCATCCTTGTCTGCTCCTCGAGCCAAAAGCAGTGCTATGATGTCAGTTGCACCCACATCTGCAGCTGAATGCAAAGGCGTCCATGCTTGGCTATTTACAGCGTTTAGTTCGGCTCCTGCTGCAATGAGTTTTTCAACCACTTTTACCTGATTTTGTCTAGCTAGCAGATGCAATAAAGTATGCTCATGTGCGACCCGAATTGCGTTTGGATCGTATCCATCTTGGATGTATTTTTCTACTTCTGAGAGTTGGATTTCCTGCTTTACCTGTGTACAGAAAGACCGGTTTGTTATCTTTCCCCGACACATAGGGCACCAGAATTCAATTTCTGTAGCGACAACAATTCCTGGCTCATTTGTTCCTTGTTTTTTTAGTTCATAGTCGGTTAACATCGCAGTACGCATACACCTTTCGTGGAAGTCATGGAAACTGTCTACGGATACTTTTTGATCTGTATCAGAAAAAGGCTCCAAGCAGATGGGGCATTCTTTGGGTTGGGATCTTGGCTCGGTTGAGAGTTGATTGGTAGCAGTCTCGGTAGAAGCACTGTCTTCAATTATTTTATGTACTCCCTGAGCAGTAGTACACGCATGTACAAGTAAACCAACGAAAAAACTATAAGTTGCTATTCGATATCTGAACATGATAAAAGTAGTTTTGATGGAAACAAATCGAGCATATTGCCAGGCATTTGAAAACATTTCTTGGTAGCGCAAACAAGCCAGTATGGACAAAAACGCATGCAAGAGGTCTTTTGTATGAAAGTAGTAAACTTATCGGTTTTTTCCTCCTGCCTTTTAAAGCTGGGCATATAAATTTGTCATATATATTGCATATGATTATCTTTAGAGAGCAAGAGAACCCAGTTACTGACTACTTGTTGGTTTATGGGTTAAGGTCAAGTTGCTGGCTTGCTTCGCGTTCAAGAGATTGGAATGAACCCCAATATCTGGTATATCATCTAAAATGCTCCAATACATATGAATTATTTGCGTTTTTGTGCCTTTATGGGTTGTCAATGTATCGTTTCTGGACCCGTAAGTGCCGCACCAGAAAAGAAACCCGAACCCAAGGATGTGTTGTTGTTAGAGACTAGCAAATTTGAATTTCTAACCACCCATCGGGGTAGGTTCGCGTATGCTGTCAAAGCGACACAAATGCGGCATTATAAAAGTGGCAATGTGGAGTTAGATGGCGGGATTGAGCTCAAAATCTTGGAAGAAAAACCAGGTCATGTGCAACAGCAGGTGCATACCTCCATTCAAGCCCAGAAACTCTTGTACCATAAAGCATCAAAAACATGTACCCTCGAGGGGATGGTATGTGTACAAAAGCCAGAAGAGGGGTTAACCATTGCTACCGAAAAACTAACCTATAATATGCAAGAAGAGATGTTCTCAACAGAGTTGCCTATTGAAATCAAGCAGCACAAAAACAGCATTCAAGGCGTTGGATTGCGGGCGCATAAGGATTTAACAACGTATCGCATCGGTGATCCAAACGGTACGGCCGATATGGAACAAACGACTTCGTCTACCACAGAATCCCTGTAAGCTATGCGCGTATTAATCGGTTGTGGAGGCACAGGTGGACATATTTACCCAGCCATTGCTCTTGCAGATGCCTTACGGTGCCAAGTACCAGGCGTAGAGATCTTGTTTGTAGGTGCCAAAGGTGGCATGGAAATGAATCTTATTCCTGCAGTTGGGTATTCGATAAAAGGAACAGATATAAAAGGAATGCCAAGAGGCAAGTGGTTAAAAACCATTCAATGGGCCTATTGCGTTTTAAAAAGTATATTCCAAGCACGGTCCATTTGCGCGCTATTCAAGCCTAATGTAGTAATTGGTACGGGAGGATATGCTGCTTTTCCACCCCTGTTCGCTGCCTATACCAAACGCATCCCCACCCTTATTCATGAACAGAATAGCACAGCAGGTTTGGCGAATCAATTTCTTGCTAAGTACGTAACCAAAATTTGTGTAGGCTATGAAGAAGTAACGCTATCGTGTCCAGAAGAAAAAGTCATAGTCACAGGCAATCCAGTACGTCCCCATCTGCACAAGGCTGTCTTGGATAAGTTAGACAGACAAGAAGTATTTCAGTATTTTAACCTTTCGCCTGCCAAAAAATGTTTGCTTATCATAGGGGGAAGCCAAGGAGCAAATGAGCTGAATAAAATTATATTGAAAAAACTTTCAGTCTTTCACAAGGCAGACATCCAACTTTTATGGATTACTGGAAATCGGTACTTCGAAGAGATCAACCGAAGCATACGCACACATGCCCATGCGGCTTCCATATGCTGTTATCCATTTTTAACCAAAATAGAAATGGCCTACGCAGCTGCAGATGTCGTCATTGCTCGTGCAGGTGCTCTATCCATTGCCGAACTTTGTGTGGCACAAAAGCCAAGCATTTTAATTCCTTCTCCCAATGTAACAAACGACCATCAAACAGAAAATGGTCTCTCGCTTGTATACGGAGGAGCTGCGTTGCTCCTTTCTGAAGCACAATGTCTTGATTTATTGATACCTTTTACCTTAGATTTGCTGAAAGACCAGGCCAAACAACGCAATATGATTCAACAAATGAGCCCCTTTGCTCAATTGCACGCCGATGCACTGTCTGCCATTGTAAAAGAAATTATTAAGTTGGCTTCTGGTTAAATGTATGAGTGTATTTTATTATAATGAAAATCAAATAAAAAAGAACAAAGAGGCTTTATAAGGCAATCTGTGTTTGTATGAAGTAATTTGTGTTTATTTGTACTATTCTTGTATCAAGACAAAAGTACGAAGCAAGAAGGACCGTGTAGTAGGGGCGCAATCCCGCATCTTCATTCCGATCTAGTATATACAGAAGGGAAAACAACTACCATGGATACACCAACCTACCAACGGATACCAACAGTTGATCGAAAAGCATTTTGCTTCCAAAACACCCTATCTAAAATAGGTACAAACGATGGACTAAAACTACTCGTCCCTTCTACCCAATACCTAGTTGGAGCTGCCATGCATATTCTGGTTGCTACCGCGGTTGCGCTTACTATGGACTATACCGCTTCTCCCCATGTTTGGCATCTATTGCAAAGTATAGCCGCATGTTCCTTAATTGTATTGGCCACTGCCTATGCCGCAATTCCTGAAAAACATGTATGGTGGATAAGCATTGCTTGGATCATTGTACTCACGTTGTGTCTTTCTCTAGACGCTACCTGGCATTGGAGACATGCCACAAACAGGCAATTTATGGTTGGTCTAACCGTTGTGCACTGGGGAGCTATGTTGCTGTTTGCACACTATTATGTGGCCATTTTGCTTTTCGTGTTGTTTCTGCTGGGAACACTATGCAATTTCTTTTTGCTAGAAAATCCGCCGATACCAACCCAACAAGGTTGGGCCATCCTGATCGTTACAACCATATGTGTAGTGTTCATGCTCTATCACAAAAGAAAAGAAGAAACTTGCTCCAAACAAAACGCAGATGTTCAACGCGTGAGCATGCAAGAGGCACAGGCAGAAACCATGGGGCCTTTAAACGACAACCATGATATAGACTTGTCATCCATGGATTTTGCCGATATGGCTAATATAGAAAAGATCCTACAACAAAATCTAAAAAAGAACCAAGGCCAAAATGAAAATCGTTACATAGACTTGATCACCAAAGAACTTGCGGATATGGAAAAGATCCTGCAACAAAACTTAGGAAAAGGCAAAGGTCCATACGAAGAATCGATGCATGAAAACCAGGCAACAACAACTTTTGCCTTGTCCAGGCTCTGGAAAAAAAAATACTGGTCTGCTTACTTAAACGACCGTTCTACAGTCGCACCCTACACATTGATACGTCCTAGCCGGTTTGCATTGCACGACCTATTTGCTCAAGTAGCAACCATAGCCAACCTGCGTGAAAAACGCATGCCAAGTATGCTGTTCCGTTCATCTAGTATCCAAACACCCTCGGCACCCAACAAACAGATGCACCCAGCCACCTTACCATACTACATGGTTGGCGATCGAGACGCCCTTGTAGCATTGATATGGACAGCAGTCGAATGTGTTCTGAGACGCGTCATTCCAGTGGGTGTAGTTCGAAGAGAAGTTGTTGTTATTGACTGTTGTTTCGTTCGCATACAGTACAAAACACTGCTTGCAAAAACAAGTACGGAACCCAAGCCAATGACCTGCCCCGCGATAGCCATGCTCATTCGAAATATGGATTCCGATGCTACCCATGTACCCCCTACAAAACCGCTTTATACAGATACCGAAGATATAAATCACGAAGAAGAAGAATCGCTGAAAACGCAAAATGCCGCGAAATCCAAAATAAAAACAATCGTTCGCGGTCATTATGGCCACGTCCAATTCCAATTTGGAGCATCTGCGCATCCAAGCCAAAGAAGAAACAATAAAAATACATGCCGGCACAACCAAGACGTAGGGCCCATACACATCGTATTACCAGTTGATGTACAGAAGATTCAACAAGAAATTGCTCAACACTTGCCTAAAACCGCTCCCATTGCTCCTTTACATTGCCAACAATCCGATGCATTGCGCATGAAGTGTGCTTATTTATCCAATAATGGTCTGTTTATTTACACAAGTGAACTTGAAGCTGCCTTGCAATTGTTGCGCAACAATTATGGCAACAAAATGCACGATTCCGGTGTATCCATGTACAGCAGATCTGTCACCATTGCCCAAGCAATTGCAGATGAATTGTATAACAACTCAGACCTATTTGAGCCTAGGGAGTGGGGTATGTTGTACAATCCAAATCCATTGGTATATACGGGACTCATTTGCGCTGCACTGCTTTACGATTTGCCCAACCATACATCAGTTTCTCGTATCTTCCTAAGAGCCCATTACGACCAAGCCACGTATGCTTTTATACAAGCCATCTCATCCATTCAGGGCATTCAGTTGCCCAACACTGCGCAGTCGTTTCGGGTCGCAAAGGGAGCAAAAAAATCATACGTCCGAAAAGAACTTGCTGCGCTTTACATTAAGCTAATCGAATACTTACACGACTTAAATCATGCAAAAGGATACGCCAATAAAGCCATCGCCATAGAGATGGCCCAAGTAACATTGCTTGGGGGCATATCGCTTGCCCAGGAATATTTCCCAAGCACCAACTTGTCCGACGCATTGCAAGCCGCAGCGCGTGCTGCACTAACAAAGGTTATGCATACAGGTTAAAACAGGTATGAGGTGGATTTTTTCGTACTTTTGTCTTGATACAAGAGTATCCAGTATATGCCCAGCGATGGTACCAGAAAACAACCATAAAATACACACATGAATCAAGAGCATACCCATGATGGCCCCTTTGGTGCACTAAAGAAGCAAGAAACATCGTTTGATCGCGCGTTGCGCCCGCTTTATTTTACTGATTTTGCAGGACAAGAAAAATTAGTAGAAAACATACAACTCTTTGTAGCAGCTGCAAAAAAGCGTAAGGAAGCATTGGACCATGTATTGTTACATGGCCCTCCTGGGTTAGGAAAAACAACATTGGCACACATTATTGGCAACGAACTGCACACAACGTTAAAGATCACCTCCGGACCTGTATTGGATAAGCCAGGGGATCTTGCGGGTATTTTGACTGGTTTAGACCCATACACGGTACTTTTTATAGATGAAATACACCGTTTGAACCCCGTTGTAGAGGAGTACCTTTATACGGCTATGGAAGATTTCAAAATAGACATCGTATTGGACGCAGGCCCCAATGCCCGCAGTGTGCAACTGGCCTTGCATCCCTTTACATTGGTTGGCGCTACCACACGTTCTGGCCTGCTTACTGCACCCCTACGTGCACGATTCGGCATCAATGCACGGTTGGATTATTACAACACTGAACTGTTGACAACCATCGTGCTGCGCACAAGTGCGCTTCTAGGTACGCCCATTGATGCAGATGCCGCCTATGAAATTGCCAGAAGAAGTAGGGGTACCCCACGGATTGCCAACAACCTCCTCAAACGTACCAGAGATTTCGCACAGGTTAAAGGCGATGGCCGCATTACACACCCCATTGTAAAAATGGGCTTGGCTTCCTTAAATGTAGATGAACATGGGTTGGATGAAATGGACAAACGCATTCTTACCACCCTTATTGAAAAGTTCAAGGGAGGACCTGTAGGACTTTCTACCATTGCCACTGCCTGTGCAGAAGAGGCAGAAACCATAGAAGAAGTCTATGAGCCTTTTTTGATCCAAGAAGGATACATTAAACGGACGCCGCGCGGCAGGGTAGCAACAGAAGCTGCTTACAAACACTTAGGATGCCCATACGTTGCGGGTTGCTTTGGAAAATAAATAGGAACGGGAAGAATATATCCCCAAAAAACAGAGCAAGCACAGCCAGCAGCTGGCATAGCAAACATCTACACCATAAATCCATGCCCATACAGCTGTTTTCAACCAAAGATTTCAACTCATAAAGAGCAAGAAGCGCTGCTTAAGGAACTATTTTTATCAAATTGTGCAACAAACCCTGTAAATCCCTTTTGAATAAATCAATATTTATGCGTAATTTTCGAACAATAAGGATACCAATCTGCAATACAATGGTGCTTTTGATGGGATAGTTCAATAAAGTTTTTTCAGAACGCAATGCTGGTTGAGGCATTTTTAGGAATACCGAAGTGGAGTACTACAGCATACTGTGGTCTAATGTTGCTCAGAGCCTATAATTTTTGTAAATTCACACAGTCTTAAAATTAAGGGTCATTGTAGCAAATCATTTGGTAAAAAGCAGTAATAGCCTACGCAGGGGTGGTATGTGCAAGGCCTTATTCAAAAAAGAGGTCTATACAAAATGCAGCTACCCAAAGTGCATATGTCCCAACTGCTTTGCCGTATTATTTGACAAGGCCTTGTAAATCAAATGCAACAAGCACAATAAAATAGCGATGTTAACCATACAACAACTTGTAAAAAAAGGAAGAAAAAAAGCAACTTCCTCTTCTAAATCTCCAGCACTTTCCTCATGCCCACAGCGGAGGGGTGTATGTACCAAAGTGTATACCATGAAACCAAGGAAACCAAATTCCTCCATGAAAAAAGTTGCCCGAGTACGTTTAACGACTGGCAAAGAAGTAAACGTATACATTCCCGGAGAAGGTCATAATTTACAAGAACACTCTATTGTTCTCGTGAGAGGCGGTGGTGTAAAAGACTTGTCCGGCATTCGTTACAGAGTGATTCGAGGTGTTATGGATACTGCAGGTGTGAACGGAAGGGGCCAAGGAAGGTCTGTCTATGGAACCAAAAGACCTAAAAAGAAATAGCACCAGCCTTGCGATGCCCTATGGTGGTCTATTTGTGTAACCACTCCGTACGTGGCTCCATAAGCAATTAAATTCACTTTTAGCAAAAAAATATGAGACGAAAACAGGCTACAAAAAGAACCTTGACTCCTGATTATAAGTATGGAGATCCACTGGTAACCAGGTTTGTAAATGGATTAATGTACGATGGAAAAAAAAGTTATGCCTTTCGTATTTTTTACGATACCATCGAATCAGTCGCCCAAAAAACAAAAGAAGATGGGCTCGCTATTTGGCGCAAGGCATTGGACAATGTTATGCCTACTTTAGAAGTAAAGCGCCGTCGAGTAGGAGGTGCGACTTTACAGGTGCCTATTGAAATAAGGCCCGATCGAAAAATCTTTTTAGGTATGAAGTGGTTGATCTCTTTTGCACGAGCACGAGGCGAAAAAACCATGAAGGAAAAACTTACTAATGAAATCATTGCGGCTTCTAACGAAGAAGGAGCAGCTTTTAAACGCAAAGTAGACACGCATAAAATGGCTAGTTCAAACAAAGCCTTCTCACACTTTAATTTGAGATAAATGGCAAAAGAATTAGAGTTTTTACGCAACATAGGCATCATGGCCCACATTGATGCTGGGAAAACCACCACAACAGAACGTATTTTATACTACACAGGTCTTACACACAAAATAGGGGAAGTGCACGATGGAGGTGCCGTAATGGATTGGATGGCACAAGAACAAGAACGTGGCATTACCATTACCTCTGCGGCTACAACCACTTTTTGGAAATATCCTACTACAAAAGGAAGTGCTAATAACCAATCTAAAACGTATAAAATCAACATTATCGATACCCCAGGACACGTAGATTTTACCGTAGAGGTAGAACGTTCGTTGCGTGTATTGGATGGTGCAGTAGCATTGTTTTGTGCAGTATCTGGTGTAGAACCTCAGTCAGAAACAGTATGGAGGCAAGCCGATAAATACAAAGTACCCCGTATCTGTTTCGTCAATAAAATGGACCGAGCAGGGGCTAACTTTTTTAATGCACTAAATGAAATCAAAGGGAAACTAGGAGCAAACCCCGTTCCGTTGCAAATTCCCATTGGCAGCGAAGCCTCCTTCAAAGGTGTAGTAGATTTGATTACGAACGAAGCCATTATTTGGAACGAAAACGATTTGGGCATGAGTTATCAGGTAGTACCCATCCCCGAAGACTTGGTAGAAACCGTAGACGAATGGCGCCAAAAACTCATCGAGAGCGTAGCCAGTTACGACGAAGGGTTGATGGAAAAGTTCTTTGAGAATCCGGACACCATTACCCCCGATGAAGTACGTACGGCGATTCGAAAAGCTGTAATAGACCTCTCCTTTTCTCCAGTGCTCTGCGGTTCCGCCTTCAAAAACAAAGGAGTCCAAGCATTGTTAGATGCAGCATGTGCATACCTCCCTTCTCCTCTGGATTTGCCCCCAGTAGAGTGCATCAATCCAGATACAGAAGAAAAAGAATACAGAAAGCCAGAAAACAGTGAGCCCTTTACTGCATTGGCATTTAAAATTACCACAGATCCATTTGTCGGTAGGTTGGCCTTCTTGCGTGTGTATTCCGGTACCTTAGCTGCTGGCTCGTATGTGCACAACAACCGTACCCACAAAAAAGAACGCATTTCTCGTTTGATGCAAATGCATGCCAACAAACAAAATCCAATTGATGCGGTACAAGCGGGAGACATTTGCGCGGTGGTAGGTTTCAAAGAAATAAAAACAGGTGATACCCTAACCAACGAGAAACACAAAGCCATCCTAGAAGCGATTACCTTCCCAGAACCAGTTATTGGGTATTCGATCGAACCTAAAAAACAGGCCGATCAAGATAAGTTAACCATGTCTATCGCAAAATTGATAGAAGAAGACCCAACCTTGCGCATGGAAACCGATGCAGAAACCGGTCAAACCATTTTAAAGGGTATGGGAGAACTACACCTGGAGATTATTATCGATCGTTTAAGGCGAGAATTTAAACTGGAAATCAACCAAGGTGCACCACGAGTAGCGTATAAAGAAGCCCTTGCCGCTACCATCGAACACAAGGAAGTCTACAAGAAACAGACGGGCGGAAGAGGTAAATTTGCTGATGTTTCATTTGAAATAGGCCCAAGAGAAAAAGTAGCAGGAGAACCAGATCAACCAGGTTTGGAATTTGTCAATAAAATTGTAGGAGGTGTGATTCCTAAAGAATTTATTCCTTCTATACAAAAAGGATTTACGGCAGCAATGGAAAACGGTCCACTGGCCAATTATCCAGTAGAATCGATGCGCGTTAAAATTTTCCATGGTTCTTACCACGACGTAGACTCCGATTCGTTGTCTTTCGAACTGGCTGCCCGGGCTGGATTCCGTGCAGCGGCACAAAAAGCGTCACCGGTACTGTTAGAACCCATCATGTCTGTAGAAGTAGTAACACCAGACGAATTTACAGGACCTGTAACCGGAGACCTCAACAGAAGAAGGGGAATTATGAAAGGCATGAGCAGCAAAGCGGGTGCACAGATCGTAAAAGCAGATGTTCCATTGTCTGAGTTATTTGGTTATGTGACTGATTTAAGAACCATCACATCGGGTAGGGCTGCTGCTTCGTTGACCTTTTCCCATTACGAACAAGTGCCAAAAAATTTAGCAGAAGGTATCATTTCTAAAGCCAAGGGCATAACGCTATAGTAATTATTGCAAGCAACAACTATGAATCAGAAAATTCGAATCAAACTTAAGTCTTTTGACTCTATTTTATTGGATAAATCAGCCGAAAGTATTGTTAAGGCCGTAAAAGCCACCAAAACCGTGGTGAGTGGTCCCATTCCACTGCCTTGTAGAAAAGAGATCTATACGGTATTGCGTTCCCCACATGTAAACAAGAAATCGCGTGAGCAGTTCCAGCTTTGTACCTACAAACGGCTTATAGACATCTATTCCAACAGCCCCAAAGCAGTAGATGCTTTGATGAAATTAGAGCTGCCTAGTGGGGTTGAAGTAGAAATCAAAGTATAACACCTCTTTACTGAGGCTGTTTCAATTGCAACGGCCTCAGTATGTCTTGTACTGCATAAAATTGTGGCACACAGATGCGTTTTTCTATCACACATTGTCCGCATGCTAT
>JAYTOH010000013.1:0-21754 GCA_043747895.1 Amoebophilaceae bacterium | reverse complement strand
TTTTATTGACGAATATATTAATTAGTGTATATGGGTCTAGGTGCACAGCTACATGGAAAACCCATACATTGGCATTAAGGCGTTTTAATACTTCAGCTATTGTTTCTTCTATCGTAGCCGTATTGTACGGAGGAGGGTTATTTTATAACGAACTGAATGCCCATTATTTACTTCTGCTTATAGGTAACGCGGTAGGCTGTTTTGTTATAGCAAATATACTGCCCCACCGTTTGGCTTTCTTTTGTGATAGCCTTTCCGTGGCAGAAGTCATGGGTAGGTTGTATGGAAAAAAACTTCGAATCGTTGCAGCAATGTGCGGTGTATTAAGCGGTATCATAGTAAGTGCCATACAGATAAAAATACTTGCAATAATTATCAATTCGTTTTTTTCTATTCCAATGCTGCATAATGTGCTGTTTTCAGCCGTTTTTATCGTTAGCATGGTTCGGTTGGGGAACATGCAATCTTTAACATTGGTGAACACCATTCGCAATATTGCCTTTGTCCTATTTATTCCAATATTTGTATGGCTTTTATGGAAAATGTTTGTCATGCAAGGTTTTTCCAAGAATCTCAGCCTAACTTTAACGATTAAAGATGCATGGAGTACGTTCATGCATAACAATAACCCTTGGACTGGTCTGATTCCTTACAGTATAGTACTTGCAGTACCATCTTTATATCCCGCACAAGTACAGTGCATACTCATGGCAAACAGTGCCAAACAGATAAAAAATACTTTTAATTATGCGGGCTTTTTTGCATTAAGCATAAACCTATTTGTGGTATGGATCTCGCTTCTATTGAGCATGCATACGTCTAATTCGACCATGGTGGATACACTACGTGCTTTCATTCAGTACGTAGACTTACAAACTATTCTTACCATAAGTATCGCAGCATTGTCTATCTCTACAGTGGGTATTAATATATATTCCGTTTCTGTTTTAATTGCAAACGACTTACAAAAATTATATTTAAAACGTACACCGATTGCCTTCAATCCTCAAAAGTATACCATGGTAGTAGGCCTTGTTGCAATGTTTTTTGCATTATATACCGGCAGTATATTGGAATTGCTACTGATGGCTAGGTTGATATTTCTTCCTGTAAGCATTCCCCTGCTGCTTGCATTGATAGGCATTTACCTGCACCGCCGCATAGTTGCAGTTGCTATGGTGCTAAGTGGTCTGACAATTTTGCTGTGGCCACTTTACACGCGCACGCCAATAACAAGCAGTCTGATGCCTGCCATGCTTGTACATTTGGTAACCCTTATTGGAGGCCGGTTGTTTTTTCCAAATTATAAAAGACAAGCCGATTATCAAACGTTGACTGCCATGATGGCCAAAGGAGCCACCCCTACATTTGCGGTGATATTTAGAGAAACTTTGGCAAGCATCCAAATCAAAATTAAAAAATTTCATTTTTTTGAATACCTTGAGTCACAATTGCCAAAAGAGCATACCTATTATGTTCTTTTTAGTTTGTACATTATTACCAATGCTTACGGTTCTTTTCACACGTTCTCTAACAATCTGGTATGGGGGCCTAGGTTAGAGACCTTGATCCTCTTTCCTAGTTTCATAGTAGCTACGTTCTTGATCGTATATGCGTCTGTTGTACCTAGTAAATCTTGGATCCGTTTTACTGCTTTAATTTGGCAATTAAGCATTTTGTATTTTTTATATATGGTAGGCGCTGGCCTGTTGTTCCTGAGTGGATTTACGCATTTACAGGTTGCCATTTTTGTGGTAAGCTTTTGTTTATCGGTCCTATTCAGTTCTTTGCTGATGCTGTGTATTCGAATCTTATTTACTATGCTAACAGTGGCGCTTGTATTTCCTTATATAGGTTTAGGAACCTATATAAATAGGGGCTGCTCAAGTGTATTCTTGCACCTTGATACTGGATGCTGGTACCTTATGCTTCTGATATGGATGTTATTGATAGGACTATGCTTTCATAAAGCACGATTTCAAAAGCTATCGGGTATGATACAAAAATTGCGTATTGAGCAAGAAGATGAAAACAACAAACAATTTTTTAAAGAGCAGCAAATAACAAGGGTAGCGTATGAGGCGGATTATATTGTAAATGAATTATATAAGAAAATAAACAACGCTTTTATAGGCGCAAACGATGATAGGCTTCGTTTGATTGATGCACAAGCTACAAGCTTGCGAAAATATTTTGGCAATGTATTTTCGTATTTGAAGCACGATGTTTTCTTAAAAACCCATATCATCTCTGTTGAAGAATTACTGCGAGAATGTTTCAAGCAGATGCGATTTAAATCCATTTATGATTACCCTTACGTAATAATGGATACAGAACAGTCTTATATACAGTGTGATGTAGATCGTATAAAAAAATTAATAATGAACAGCTTGAGTGATTGTAGAGAAGCAATGGCGCTCAAGCTAGGATCCCAAGCTCAAGATGTTTATATCTATGTGAGTGATACAAAGTTAGTGTATGCGTTCGCGCTCTCGAAAGATACCATACAAGTAGTAGATGCCATTTGCTTGGTTGTTACTACAGAAGTACAAAGGGTTGCCGCTATGCCAAGGTACACGGTATCTCACTTGGAAGCCCTCTACCATGTAGAGGGCTCAAAAGAAAATACGATGTATGCTGAAAACCACAGTATTATAGATACACATTATGGCTATTCGGAAATTACACATACAGAACAAGACATCACATATTTATATGTAGTGCCTGTTGATGTACAATGTGTTGCCAAAAACTTCATTTGCCTTACTTCGTTAGAACCGTCCACTCAGAATGTGGAGGTAATAGAGCACGTTAGTATGAAAGCAGCAGCCCTTTTCCTTGAAAAGGTCCAAAAAAAAGCATGGCTTGATGATGCGCTTGTAAAAAATACCCTTGACTTCATTAAACTGTATTACACTACGCAGAGAAGGAGAACAGGCAAAGCATCTTACTTAGGTCCTATTGCTGTGGCTTCTATATTATTGGACATAACGGAGCATCCGGATCTTATTATTGCCAGCTTAACGTATGATATTTTTCAACATGCCTTTTTTACAAAGGCAGGGTTGGCTACTTTAGTAGGAGAGCATGTTACCAAGATCATTTGTATGTCAGACGCTATAGAAAAAAAATTGCCTCCTAAAAAAGTAGATTATCTTGGTTACGTTGAGTATGTCGTTAAGCCTGAAAACCAACTTGCCATTTTGCTTAGATTGGCCGTTGTCTTATACGATGTTCGAACGCTTGATGAATACGAATACGAAAAAAAAATAGAAAAGGTAAAACTTATGAAACGTTTTTATTTGCCATTGGCAGAAAAGATGCATCTAATCAGCATAGCCAATGAATTACGCAGTTGTCTTACAAGCGCATACGGTCAACCAATACTATAAATATTCTTTGCAGGATATACTTTATCGGATTCAAGATGCCATATTTTAGTTCTTATTAAAAGGAGAAAATAAATCCCAGAATCAACAATTTACTTCCAGTTCTTAACCCCCTATCTTCATTCTATTTTAGTATAGCTTGTAAACTTTTTATTTTACCATGAATCTACACGGGAAAACCATTTTTATTACAGGTGCTTCACGCGGTATTGGCAGGGCGATTGTACTCAAACTTGCGGCAGCGGGAGCAAATATTGCGTTTACCCATTTGGGCTCAACCCAAGAAGAAATACAAACCTTAGAAAATACCATATCAAATTTTGGTATTAAGGTGAAAGGATTTCACTCGGATGCTTCCAATTTTTCGGACACAAATAAGGTCATAAACGCTGTATTAGAACATTTTGGAGGGTTGGATGTGTTGATCAATAATGCCGGTATTACCCGAGACAACCTGCTTTTGAAAATGTCAGAGCATGATTGGGATTTGGTTTTGAGTATAAACTTAAAGTCTGCATTTAATACCGTAAAAGCGGTGATGCAACCGTTTCTCAAACAACGCAGCGGTTCTATCATTAACATAGCTTCTGTGGTGGGTATTAGAGGAAATGCAGGACAAGCCAATTATGCTGCTTCGAAAGCTGGTATCATTGGATTTACCAAATCCATCGCCTTAGAACTTGGTCGTAGGAACATACGTGCAAATGCCATTGCTCCTGGATTTATAGCAACTGCTATGACCAATCACTTGAGTGATGCCGTTCAAGAAACATGGAAACAATCCATCCCGCTGGGTCGCATAGGGCTGCCAGAAGATGTTGCCAACTGTGCGTTGTTTTTGGCTTCAGATGCCTCCAGTTATATAACAGGACAGGTCATCCAAGTAGATGGAGGTATGCTTACCTAAGGTAGGTAAACTGCTGCATGTATACTTAATCTAAACGAAGATGCAGGATTTCGGCTCGTGCACCATGGATCTTCTTTCTCCGTACTTTTGTTTTGATACCAAAGTGACAAAAATAAAGAGATGATTTCCAGTCTAATTTTCTCTTTGCCTACACGTTTTCTGTGCATCCTTTTTGCAAAGGCACAGTTGGCAGTACGGATTACATGAGCAAGCAGTTCGGCATCTTGAATGCGATCGGGTATACATGATGTAAAAAACCACATTCCGCACATTTTGAATGGGCCAATTGTAAATCTATTATGCAATAGACATTTTTTTTGCATAGCAGATTTTATATCTGACTATAAGATATAAAAATCTATAAGCCAAGTCAACTGTGTTACCGGCGTGGAGTATGGGCTATCAGCATAAAGGTGCCTTATAAAGCACCCAAAGCAATACCTCTGTATAAAGGGTTTTGCAATCCTATTGCATGCAGAGATAAATAGGATTGCTTATTTTAACTACAAAACCCCTACCTTTGTTAGAATAGTGTGCTTGCATCGCTTGTCCTGATTGGCCATGTTGGCAACCTCATTTGTATGCTTCGCATGCCTATAGCGTAGCTCTGCGGTATGTGAAGCCAATATTCCTAAAAATACGTGAGTTTGGGATTAAAAATATGATGTAAATTGTTGATTTAAAGGCTAATAAATTTTACAACCTAGAACTCATATTAAAAATGGCTCAACCAATCCGGAGCTTATGTTAAAAATGGCTCAACCAGCACTGTGTGCTGCAAGCGCTAGGCAAGATGCGTTTCTACGCCATCAAAAAGATGTATGTTTATTGAATTCATTTTGAGCAAAATAACAAGGCCAAGTAAAATAAACTTTTTTTAATTGTGCTTACTTCTCGACACAAGGTTCCCTGTAAAAAAGTTGACTCTTTCGTTGCATTTAGCTAAGTTTGTTGTCAGTACCCACTTGGTGCGGGCCCAGAGTCTGTTGACTTTCCAACGTTTAAAATCATATAATAATCAGATGCGTAAAAAAGTATATGCAAGCGATGAACCGCTCTTGCAAGAGAACAAAAATCGGTTTGTTTTGTTCCCAATTGAACACCAAGATATTTGGAGCTTTTACAAGCAAGCAGAAGCCAGTTTTTGGACTGCAGAAGAAATTGACCTAAGTCAGGACTTAAAAGACTGGGAGTGCTTAAACGATGGCGAGCGTCATTTTATTTCACACGTATTGGCCTTTTTTGCCGCCAGCGACGGCATTGTAAACGAAAATTTGGTACAAAACTTTGCCGATGAAGTCCAATATACAGAAGCGAAATTTTTTTATGGATTTCAAATAGCCATCGAAAACATCCATTCCGAAACATATTCATTGCTTATCGATACCTACATCAAAAATCCGCAAGAACGTCACCGGTTGTTTAATGCGATTGAAACCATTGAGTGGGTCAAGAAAAAAGCCGATTGGGCCTTATGTTGGGTTAGCGAAGGTTCCTTTGTAGAACGCCTCATCGCATTTGCTGCCGTAGAAGGCATTTTCTTTTCTGGAAGTTTCTGTGCCCTATTTTGGCTCAAAAAACGAGGTCTGATGCCCGGGCTCACCTTCTCAAACGAACTTATCTCCAGAGACGAAGGACTGCATTGCGACTTTGCTTGCTTGCTGTACAACAACCACATTAAGCACAAAATACCTGCCGAAGCAGTGACCCGTATCATAGCCGATGCCGTAGCCATTGAGAGCGAGTTTGTATCGGATGCTTTGCCCGTTAAATTGATTGGGATGAATGCCGCACTCATGACGCAATACATTCAATTTGTAGCTGATCGATTGTTGCTCGAGCTGGGATGTAAAAAAATCTATAATGTAACCAACCCATTTGATTTTATGGAGATGATTTCCTTGCAAGGAAAGACCAATTTCTTTGAAAAAAGAGTAGCGGAATACCAAAAGTCGGGTGTTATGAACAGCATCTCGGAAGACAAAGACAAGGCACGTTTTTCTCTAGATGAGGAGTTTTAAGTCGTAATTTTTCACAACAAACACATGTTAGTTTTAAAACGGGACGGGCGATTAGAAACGGTTAAATTCGATAAAATAACCCAGCGCATCGAAAAACTCTGTTATGGATTGAATATGGAATACATTGATGTAATTACCTTGGTAAAAAAAATCATTGGAGGCATTTACGATCGGGTTACTACGACCGAAATAGACAATCTAGCAGCAGAAACTGCTGCCGCCATGACGGTTGCTCATCCCGATTACGCGATTTTAGCAGCACGTATTGCCGTTTCAAATTTGCACAAAGCCACGAGTAAATCTTTTTCTACTACCATCAAACGACTGTACAACTATGTCAATCCAGAAACCGGAGAAAATGCTTCCTTGATTGCCAAAGACATCTACAAAATCATAGCCGGAAACGCTGCTCAACTAGACGATACCATCGTACACGAACGGGATTTTGGCTACGACTTTTTTGGATTTAAAACCCTAGAACGCTCCTATCTACTCAAACTAAATGGGAAGATCGTAGAACGTCCGCAATATATGTTGATGCGGGTAGCATTGGGCATTCATGGGGAAGATCTAGAGGCAGCGTTGGAAACCTATCGACTGATGTCTGAAAAATGGTTCATCCACGCGACCCCTACGTTGTTCAATGCAGGTACACCCAAGCCGCAACTATCGTCTTGTTTTTTATTGATGATGCAAGAAGACAGCATCGCAGGCATTTACAATACGCTTGCCCAATGCGCCAAGATTTCGCAATCGGCTGGAGGCATTGGCTTAAGCATCCACAACATACGCGCTACGGGCTCCTACATTCGTGGCACAAATGGTTTCTCGAACGGCATTGTGCCCATGTTGCGCAACTTCGATATGACGGCACGTTACGTAGACCAAGGAGGTGGTAGACGCAAAGGCAGCTTTGCTATTTACTTAGAACCATGGCACGCGGATATATTTGACTTTCTAGACCTTAAGAAAAATCACGGCAAAGAAGAAAGAAGGGCTAGAGACCTTTTTTACGGTCTCTGGATTCCTGATTTGTTTATGAAACGGGTAGAAGCAAACAGTACCTGGTCGCTCTTCTGTCCCAACGAAGCACCTGGACTATCGGACTGTTACGGAGCGGAATTCGAGCAAAAATACACCCAATACGAACAAGCAGGCAAAGCACAAAAAACGATTCAAGCACAGGAGCTCTGGTTTGCCATTTTAGAGTCTCAAATAGAAACAGGCACTCCTTATATGCTTTATAAAGATGCGGCCAACCAAAAGTCAAATCAAAAAAACTTAGGAACCATCAAGTCAAGCAATCTCTGTACCGAGATCATAGAATACACGGCACCAGATGAGGTAGCCGTTTGCAACTTGGCTTCTATTGCATTGCCTATGCTGGTCAAGGCAGACAAAACGTTTGACTACGCCAAATTGTATGAGGTAACCTATATAGCAACCCGCAATCTCAATAAAGTAATCGATCGCAACTACTATCCAGTACCAGAAGCACGCTATTCAAACCTGAAACACCGTCCTATTGGCATTGGAGTACAGGGCTTGGCCGATGTTTTCCTTGCAATGAAATTGGTATTTGACGGTCCAGAGGCTCGCGGTATAAACCAAGAAATATTTGAAACCATTTACTTCGCTGCGTTAACTGCTTCGAAAGATCTGGCTCGAAAAGAAGGTACGTACGAAAGCTATGCCGGATCGCCAATCTCACAAGGCCTGCTGCAATTTGATCTATGGGGGGTCTCTCCTGCTTCCGGAAGATGGGACTGGGATGGATTGCGCAAAGAAATCCAGCAATATGGCGTGCGTAACGCACTGCTGGTTGCACCCATGCCTACCGCTTCTACGTCTCAAATACTGGGCAACAACGAATGCTTTGAACCCTACACATCCAATATTTATACCAGAAGGGTATTATCGGGAGAATTTATTGTGGTGAACAAATACCTGTTGGAAGACCTCATTCGACTAGACATTTGGAACGAACATATGAAGGAAGAATTGATATTGGGGAATGGTTCGATTCAACACATAGACCGTATTCCACAGTATATCAAACAGCTGTATCGAACCGTTTGGGAGCTCCCTCAAAAATCCATCATCGATATGGCTGCCGACCGTGCCCCCTATATTTGCCAGAGTCAAAGCCTGAATCTGTATATGCAAGATGCCAGCATGGGGAAACTTACTTCCATGCATTTTTATGCTTGGAAAAAAGGGCTTAAAACTGGCATGTATTATTTGCGCACCAAAGCAGCAGCAGATGCGATCAAATTTACCATCCAAAAACGCACCGAAGAGCAGACTCCAACATCCCCAACTCCTTCGGAAAACCAGACGGTATCGGAACCCAATCTGGACGTATGTTTGATGTGTAGTGGGTAGGCCTTGTATTGGTTCCAACTGCCTACACCACCTGAAGCAAAAGGAAAGGATCCTTGCCATAAAACCCTTCAATGGTCGCCACTTGGGTGTTCTTTTGCAGAACACGCTTATACTGAGGAATTTGTAGGAGGCAAGGAATGCAAAACCGCAGCATATATAGATGTATGTGAGGATTTGAGCACTGCATCGACGTGCAAATTACCAGCAGTAGCGTTTTGCAAGAGGTCGAATACATAAGTTTCACTATATTCATTGCCTTTCTAGGCACATAAATTTCTAAAATCATGCACAACATCATATTATTAGGCCCCCCTGGTTCAGGGAAAGGCACACAAGCCAAATACTTGATTCAAAAGCATGGCTTCCTATCCATTGCGTTAGGCGAACTATTGCGCAAGCAAATAGCAGAAGACTCGATACACAAGCAAGTAATCGAACAATATATACACGATGGCCATTTGGTGCCAGATAGCCTCTCTTGTATGTTGGTTACCGACCTCCTAAAAACACATCTATCAACGCAATCGATTCTATTTGATGGGTTTCCTCGAACGCTGAAACAGGCAATTTTCTTAAACGATTTCTTAGAAACATACCATGTTGGTATTGATGCAGTGCTTTTTTTAGATGTACAGGAACCATATCTAATGAAACGCCTTCAAGAACGGGCTATGAAAGAAAATAGGCCCGACGACCAAGATAAAAAGAAAATTCAAACACGCATGCAGACCTATCAAAAAGAAACAATTCCCCTGATCAACTATTACCAAGAGAAAGGAAAATTGTACTGCTTAGATGGGAACCAACCCATGGAACAAATAACCCAGGCAATCGAGGAAATTATAGCAAGTTTATAGTTTGCTATAGCGCACAAAAAGAGCCCAAAACGATTCATAATGTGTACGCACTGTTTTGGATGCCACGTACTTTTTATCTATATTGATTGATAGAGCATAAAATAGATGCTGGTTCCTTTGTAAATTCAATAGATACACAAATTGAAGCTGTTGCAATTGTAAGGCTATATCGGTTCAATTTTAGACTTTTCCGCAAAATGAACCCTAGAAGATTGCATTTGCAACCGCTCAAATGAAACACAATAGCGCTTCTTCAGGACGAAGTGGTGGTTGAAATATTTTTAGGAATACCGCAGTTAAGTACCACCGCATACCTGTGGTATGTGCGGAACCCAGCTAAAATATGACACCAAAATGACCAAGCAGAACATTTATGAAAGAACGCCAATCACAACGCTTAGACGCATCAGCAGCATACGGTTGGGATAACAATAAATGGTTGCATGGGAGCAGTACACTGCACGCAGTACGGTGTTGTATACCCTACGCGTATCATGATATACTTTATTTAAAGCTATGGTAGTAATGCAACCCACAAACAAAAAAACATTTTTTGACTATCCTTTGTACCTTTTTATGTTAGGTATAACTTTTGTTTTACAAACAAGTTGTGGCGTCCGAAATGATTTGCTTCCCATCCAAAATACAACATTGGGGCAGCTACCAAAACAAAACAAAAAAGCCTACCAAAAACTATACAATTTACTGGATGAAGCCAGCAAAGAAAAGCTAGAACAGCGTGTAAACAAAATACAGGATGTGGACACTTTGTGTTTCTTTATAGAAACCCATCTTCGCGTCCAACAAACATATCAAACCTTGCGTACCATATTACCCGAAGGCAAGTGTACCCGGTTGGTGCAAGCGGTTCAAAAAGCAGATCAATTAGAAGACATCACTACCTTGATCAAAAGTGCAGCTCCTGACTTGCAGTCGTTTCAAGCCTGTAGTCTCGGAACGCAGCAAAACTGCACAGACCTACTACAGGTATTGCCCGCAATGCAAGCACATGTCTTAAAAGAAGCAATTTCAAATTGTACGGGTCCAATAGAAGTAGAGGAGCTCATCCAATCAACACTACCCTACAAGCTCCAAGTATTGGATGCATCCACGAAACAGGCATTCATAAACCTTGCAGAAGCAGAACGAAAAGCCATTTTAGCCAAGGCACTGCAAGAAGAACACAAAGTATCCAAGCGACAAGACAACGTACCATTTTCTAGGCAAGACGACCTCGAACAAGCAGACCCATCTGAGACACCCATACCATCACAAACAACCAATGCCAATGATGCCAAACAGCAAGCAACGGATACATTAAGCCCCCTTCTGAACGATGCCAATGCAGCTGTTACAAGCGGCAGTATGTCTACTATGCCACCGAAGTCCCTTGGTTTGGATCTAGAACAGTTGGTGATGCAAAAAGAAAGAGAGGCAAAAGTGCAGCCAGCAGTCGATCTGCCTCAAGACGCATGGGGTGCTAAATTGCCTTTACAAGGGCAAGCAAGAGAGCATTTTCTAGACCTTGTGTTGCAATTCTCTAATTCCGATCAAGCAAAATTAAAAGAATTGTTTGACAAGGCACAACCCATTAGTATCCGCAATTTCCTTTCGGTTTACGATACCGGGTTCGATCCAAACGAATGCGTTACCCTGTTGGGTGCCATGACCTATCTGTACAAAGGTTGGCCAGAACTTACGCTAAAGCTCTGCAACAATCCACGTTCATTAAGTACAGGAGATAAGCTTACTATATTTAGGAAAACAAGCGATACGCAATTAAAATTATTAACTAGACTGGATCAACTTTTATCTAAATAGTCTAACTAAACGTATGAAGAAAAGAATTGCTATAAATGGATTTGGTCGTATTGGACGTTTAACATTGCGGGCTCTTTTGGGATACAGCGATTTAGAAATAGTAGCCATCAACGATTTAGCTCCGGCTACTACCCTAGCACATTTATTTAAATACGACTCTACCTATGGTCCATTTAAAGGTACCATTGCATGTACCGATACCCATCTGTGGATTGACAACCACCCCATTGCTGTTTTCCGTTGCGCAGATCCCGTTCAGTTGCCTTGGCAAGCATGTACTGTAGACATCGTCCTAGATGCTACGGGTCGTTTTTTAGATCAAGAAGGAGCCTCCAAACACCTACAGGCTGGCGCAAAACAGGTGCTGCTTTCTGCACCTGCTAAAAGTGAAACCATCCCCACCGTAGTGCTTGGCATCAACGATGCCATATTGCACACCAAGCCTGTCATTGTATCCAATGCCTCTTGCACCACGAACTGTTTGGCACCAATTGTCAAAGTCTTAGACGAACAATTTGGCATCGAACAAGGTATTGTCACTACCATTCATGCGTATACAACCGACCAATCGTTACAAGATGCGCCTCATACGGATTTAAGGAGGGCGCGTGCAGCAGCTGTTTCGATCATTCCTACTTATACAGGAGCCGCTAAGGCCATAGGCCTTGTATTGCCACATTTAAAAGGCAAATTAGACGGCATTGCCATGCGCGTGCCAGTAGCAAATGGATCGGTAGTAGACTTTACAACTATACTACAAAAAGAAACAACTGTAAATCAACTAAATAAATCTGTTCTGGTAGCTGCCCAAGCTTCACTGAAACACATATTGGCATATACCGAAGATCCCATTGTATCAGCAGACATCATAGGCAATACTCATTCGTCTGTTTTTGATGCAAAACTGACCTATGTGCAAGGAAAATTTGTGAAAGTAGTGTGCTGGTACGACAACGAAGGAGGCTACGCCCATCGCCTGGTAGACGTTATGAGGCTTCTGTAAATGAGGAACTTCTTTGCTCCAATGCATTGGTAAGAACGATAAATTCCGCTACGGTGAGTGTTTCTGCACGGCGCTCTAATAAGTGGGGGCATGGGTTGTCTGGCTGCAGAAATGCATGCAGGGCATTGCGTAATTTTTTACGGCGTTGTTGAAAACCAGCTCTAACAAGTTTAAAAAACAACCTCTCGTTGCATGGAAGCTTTTGCACACCGTTGCGCCGCATGCTAACAACCGCTGATTCAACTTTGGGAGGAGGCAAAAAAACATGAGGAGGCACTGTAAAACAGTACTCTACCGTATAAAAGGCCTGCAACAAGACACTAGTAATGCCATAGGTTTTCCCACCAGGCTGTGCACAAAAGCGTTCGGCTACTTCTTTCTGCACCATGCCGATAACTTCGTCAACGCTATCTCGATGGTCTAGGATTTTAAAATAAATCTGGGAAGAAATATTGTACGGAAAATTGCCAATAATGGTTAATTGGGTTCCCGAAAACCGTTCCGCCAAGGGCAATGTTAAGAAATCAGCTTCCAGTATTCGGTTGCCCAAGGTGGGGTACCTGTTCTTTAAATACGGGATAAGCTCACCATCTATCTCAACCAGGTATAAGTTGGGTATGCACCGTTGTACCAATCCGTCCGTTAAACTACCCTTACCAGGACCTATTTCCAGCACCGTACGAGAGATGCTTTCCTGTGTCAATAAAGAAACAATCTGCGTGGATAGGTGCTGGTCTTTTAAAAAATGTTGACCTAATGATTTTTTAATGCGCATAAAGGAAGTTAGATCCGTTTAAAAAGAGGATGAATTTATAAATTCTCTGATTTTTTTGTGCAACGCATACTGATCCGAATCTTGCGATTTTTTAAGCAAAAATTTTAACAATCGATTGTATTTTTCCAACAGCACCTTATATTTTTTTTCTAGTTTCCACAATTCAGCACGGGCATCTTCTGGCGGCGTTGCATCTGAAATCATTTCAGGAAACTCCACTGCAAAGTTGTAGTGTATAACGGCGCCTAGGGTCAATATAAAATCATAACTTAAATTGTGTTCTTTGAAGCGATTATAGAGTGTATTCCTACTCACCCCCATTTTCGCAGCCAATACGGAAAGAGAGATGCCACTTCTTCGTATTACATTTGCAATAATTTCTCCTCTGTGTTGCATATGATTTTAGTTGAGTGCATTAGATCTCTTTCATAATGAACTTGTCTTGATTGACCATGTTGGTGTCATATTTCCACCAGCGCTGCGCTAAAAGCGCTTTAATGAAGCTGGTAAATTGTGACACCATGTTGTCCAAAACTTAAACAAAAACATTTTCTAGCAAGCAAACAACGCTAAACGAATTTTTCAGTAAGGATTGTTCGCAAACAAGCTTGTACTGTTTGTATGTCAATCGACTGTTGCATTTCTTGTTGCATAGATGTTACCGGTTTTTTTAGTCCACAGGGCACGATTTGCCCAAAGGGCGTGAGATCATTTGTTACATTTAAGGCCAAGCCATGCATCGTTACCCAATTGCGGACGCGGATGCCTATGGCACAAATTTTCCGATCCAAGTCGGACGTACCGGAAGCAGAACGTACCCATACACCTGTTAATCCAGGGATGGTAGTGGCTTGAATCGAAAAGTTTTGTAATAGTGCTACCACTGCTTCTTCCAACAAACGAAGGTACCAATGGATGTCGGTGTAAAAATTCTCTAAGTCAACAATCGGATAAACCACCAGTTGGCCTGGTCCGTGGTAGGTAATATCTCCTCCTCTATTCACTTCATACAGTGGAACGGATTGCAGCTGCAAGGCTGTTTCAGTCACCAATAAATGTGCTTTTGAGCCGCTTTTTCCGATGGTGTATACTGGTGGATGTTGGCAAAACAGGAGGTAATTTAGGGTGGAGATCTGTTCGTTTTTGTGCAGGATTCGGTTTTTGCTTTTGCATGCTACAATCTCTGCGTGATGGCTCTCTTGAACAGCCAGTGCTTCGTTGTAGCTTATAAAGCCTAAATCTACTATTTTTAGTGTTTTGTTCTTCAGCATATGCAATACAAATACCAACCACCAGACATACCCTATGTGTCTCTTTTAAACATTAGACCTATTTCAAAATGCTATTTCTGCGGGTAATTTGCACGTCGATCCCCTGCTCAAATCCTCACATACATCTATATGCTGCGGTTTTGTGCTCCGTGTCTCCTATAAATGCCTCAGCATAAGCGAGTTCTGAAAGAGGCCTATTACATTTACAACGGCTGACCTAACAATTGCCACATGCATGCTTTAGAACAGCTTTTCAGTACTGTATTCTGGAGCAACCTGAATAACGAAGGTTGATTGCGCCTGCTGAATCCATTTGCGCATGGCTTCTTGTTTTTTTGCTTGCAAAACATGCTGATAGAGTTTTTCGTAATCTTGCGTGAGGTTCATTTCATGTGCTTCTACTTTTGTTTTTAAGTAAAGCAACCTCCAGCCCCATTTGCCTTCTTTGCCCATATATTGGGGTGCGGTTGTCTCTCCTTCTTTAAGGCCTTCAACGGCAAAATAAACGGTAGGGTCTAAAGTATCGGCAGGCAGCAAAGTACTCTGGAGGGCGTCTCCTCCTGAAGCACAAGCAGCCACCACCCCCCCCTCTGACCGGGTCTGTAGGTCTTCTGAATGCTGCTTTACAGCTGCTTCAAACGACAGTGTTCCTGCTGCGATTTGTGCGCGTATGGCATGTAATGCGGCTTCTGCCGCATTGATTTCTTCTTGATTAGGTGTTAGTACCTGTAAGATGTGGCGCGTATGGTATCGGTCTTTGGTACGTCCGATTAATTCGATAAGGTGCAACCCAAATTCGGAAACAATGGGTTCGCTGATTTGACCCAACTGTAGCCCAAGAGCTGCTGCTTCGTAATTTGGGGACAATATGCCTCTAGGCACCCATCCAATGTCGCCGCCTTTAACAGCAGAATGGGGATCATCTGAATGGGCCTTTGCCAGATCATGGAACGTAGCAGTGCCATCTAGCATTGTTTTTCGGAGCTTTAAAAGTTTTTGTTTCGATGCTTCTTTGCGTCCAGTTGCTACCTTGGGATAGATGACCAGCTGTCGAACGTCAAAAGCACTCGGATAGTAGCTCCGTTCGGATAAGGGCAAGGCATCAAAGTAGGCTTTTACTTCTGCTGGTGTAACGGTTATCTGCTCTGTAAGCTTTTGGTGCATGGCAAACGTCGCGTATTTTGTTCTTAAGTTGCGTTTTAAATCCTTTTTGATCCTATGGAGAGGTTGTTGAAAATAGGCAACTAGTTTGGATTCAGACCCGATCCGTTGGATCCAAGAAGTGAGTGTCATCTCGCACTCGCGTTGGATGTGTTCTTTGGGCGGTTTGTAGCCACTTGCAGCGGCCTCTGCTAGAAAAATCTTGTTTAAAACCAGTTCACGCACAAGTTCCCGCTTCTTGGCCGCATCGATTGCGTTCCCTTCGAGGTGCAATTGCTTACAAAGCTCTTCTAATTCAGAGTGTAAAACAATCTCTTGATTGACCCTAGCAACGACCGTATCGAGCAACCATACCGGCTCATTGGCTTGAACGAACGTTGTCGCTCCCATAAAACATACCCCTACGAAAAAAATCCCTTTCTTAGGTAGGCTGAATAACATAGACTTTCTTTTGTTTAGCATCTTGCAAGAGATTTGCTTTTATTTGTTTTCCCAATGCCAACCTTCTTTTGTGTAAAATAATAGACTTGATGCGTTCTTGCGCTGATTCCAGTGGCTCCAGCTCCTGGGCAGTTTTATAGGCATCGATCCTTAAAAAATAGATGCCTTTTTGACCTGCTACGTGTATAAACTTATTGGTTCGCAACAATCTGGTTGCATCTCCAAGTGGACGGTAACCAACCGTATTCAATACATGCTCCCATGCAAGCCATTGAGTGGGTTCTAAGCGTACTGTAGCAGCATATGGCGCACAATATTTTTTTAATTTTTCGTAATCTTCTTGTCTTCTGGACAACATAAGAGACTTGATCACATGTATGTGCGCTGCCTTTTTAGGCATGGCTACAAACAAGCCTTTGACGATATCGTGGTTCAATACAAAATCATCTTTGTGTTTTTGATAGTAATTGGCTATCTCTTCTTGTGATACAGAAGCATCTAATTTTTGTTCTACGAACGTTGTTAAAACCCGATAGGCAAGCAAATCTTCTCTATAGTGGGTTACTTGTCCTTCTATACTGCCCAAATCTATATTGCCCAAACAGCTGTTTTTGTTGGCAGCGTTTGTGAGCAATTTTTTGAATGCCCAATCTTCTATGTAATTCAACAATGCTGCCCCCTCCAGGCCGGCAACAACACCTGGATGCAAATATGCGTCGTTTACACGCGCGACAAAAGCAGTAGCTTGCGTATTGTTCTTTTGTTTTTTGGTACTACAACCGAAATGTCCAAGCAACACCAATACACAAGTAGCTGTTACAGAACGCATACGCAAAATAAGCTAGTGAAAATACTTACGATCGATTTTTCCAAAGGAGTCCTCTTTTTGAGCATTACAATGCTTCAACCAGCACTTCGTTCTGAAAGCGCTCTAATGGCCAAGAATGTATTTTTTATTGAAAAACACGCCTTATGCCATCTATACTTTATCGGATTTAAGATACCTGTATTTTAGTTTTTCCTAAAAAGAGGAGATGAATCCTAGAATCAACAATTTGCTTCAAATCCTTGCCTTAACCCGGCATCTTCGTTCCTATAGAGGCATAATACTTTATCCAAATGAAAATGCGGGGATTTTGGCTTGTGCGTCACACACCTTCTTGTTTCCTACTTTTGTCTTGATACAAAAGTAGGAAACAAGAAGCACTGATTGAAAAAAGAAGGTAGAAAGCGATGGCACGTTTTCTATGCACTCCTTTTTTCAAAAGTGGGCGTGGGGCAGTGCAGGCCAAACGAGCATCCGGTAACTTGAATCCCATAGCGCATACATTGACCCACAAAAGGGAAGCAAATGGCATAACTACTGCATTATTGTGTTTTGCTTCTTTTTAGGAGTTGTTTTTACAGGCTTTTGATTTTTAGCAGGTGTCTGTGTCTGCTTTTTTTGTCCCACCACTGGAACCTTACTTTCCTGTTTTACTTCTGCCGATTTTAATGCTTCTACAACGAGTGCAGAGAGGTCAAATTCCTTGGTAACAAAAAGCAAGACAGGTCCTGTTTCTGTGGTTTTGTTCAAAACAAACGTATAGTTATGCTTTTCCGCTAACGCATCAATCACTTCTTGAATGCGATCGTGTAGGGGCTTCATTACCTCTTTGTATTTTCGTTCCATTTTAACGTAACGTTGGCTCTCCAGTTCCTCGATAGTGGCTTGCAGTTTGCTAAACTCCATGCTTTTTTGTTTTTTCTGCGCTTCTGTAAGCGTATCCAGTTGCTGTTGTGCGGCTGCGGCTTTTTCTTGGTACTCCTTATACTTAGCTTGGATTTCGTTCTCTAACTGCTTTTGAAAACTTTGAACCTCTGCATTGCGTTTTTTAGCTTCCGGCAGATTTTCCAGAATATACGCAATGTCTACATAGCCCAATTTGAGCGAGGCGTCCATTTTTTTGGTCACCTTAGATGCAGCTTGTTCCACTATAGTAGCATCGGCTTTTGCACCTGTATACATACAAGCAACTAGCGTTAGTGCAGACAAAAATTTATAATTCATAAGTAAGATAGAACTTTAATGTTTAAGTAAAAAAAATAACAAATGCTTCGTACAAGATGAAGCCGTTGCAATGAAACCTGCTATGATCCATTTTGGCATACGGAAATGGCTAAAACTGAACGGATACAACCCGCAATGGCAATGGCCTTAAGATACGGAAAAACAATCATACTACTGTTTCCTTTGTTGCCCAACCAATAGGGCACGCTCCACCAACTTACAAATAAATAAGATAACGTACAAACGCCCCATAAAAGAAAGTCGACTTTGAAACTCAATCAACTGATTTCTTCTTCTAACAGATAGTCTATCAGCGGTTTACGTACCAATGCTGGAGGTACCACAAAACCACGTACAGTGTGTCCCCTTTTACGGGTAGATAGGGGGGTCTTTGGTAACCAACGGATGCCAATCCGGAAGCGGTTTCTTTTCTTTTATAAGACGGTATGCACAACTTTTGGGCAACCACGTAATGGCCTGTACATTGGCAGCATTTAATTTAATGCAATCGTCCACATACCGAAACCTTTCTTTGTAGTTGGAGCAACGACAGGTTTGGATATCGAGCAACCTACATCCCACCTTAGTCGTACGAATTTGATGGGTTGTTTCATCTTGTACTTTAAACAAGCAACATTTTCCACAGCCGTCGCATAAGGATTCCCATTGTGCTGCTGTCATTTCATTGAGTGGTGTGTGCACCCAAAAACGTTTGTCCTCTTTTCCCATTTTTTTCCATGCTATTTCTTTACTTTTTTACCTAGTGCTTTCCCCCTCCTTGATCTGAGCCTTTGTCTTGTGCATATCTCTTCGTCTCTTCAATTTTTATAGTTCCCCATGGATATTTTATCGGCATCAAGGGGGCGTTTTATTCCTCCCATAAGATTGAATTCACCACAGAAGCAACCCAAAAAAGAACGTTATTTGGGCAGTAATCGATAAAAGGCAATGCACAACAGACCAAAGATGATATTGGGCATCCATATCCCCAGCAGTGGGTGCTCACTTTGTGCTTCTACTACAATTTTGGCCGATAAAAACAACGAAATGTACAAACAAGCTAAGACAAACCCCCAGATAATTTGTCTTCCTATGCTACCTCTGGGCTTGCGTACCGCTATTAAAAATCCCAAGGCAATCAAAATAAGGATGGCAAAAGGAGTCATGTATCGAACATGTTTTTCAGCGATGAACAAACGCATGGTTTCGTCTCCTTTTGCCTTGAGCTTTTGAATATGTACGTTTAGTTCGGGTAGGGTCAAGCCTTCTTTTAGGCTAGGATTAATCACAAAATCTTCAGGATCTACTTCTAGAGGCAAGGCTAAGGTGTGGCCTTCTTGCAACACTTCGTGGGTGGGATAGAAGGTCCTCTTTTTCCAGAAAAGGAATTCCCATCGTTTTTCGATGGGGTTCCATCTGATCTTTTCTGCGGACAAACGTTCTACCAACGTTGCATGTTGAAACGTATCCAAACTCACCTGGTAGCCTGTGTTGTTGTACCCATGGTATTTTTGGATGTAAAGGTATTGGTCTTCTCCTACTTTGAGGTGCAAGGCATCCGTTTTGACAAAAAAACCCATCTCAAAGTATTTGGTTTCAAACTTAATACGTTCTTTATTTGAGTCTGCAAGCAACCAACCTGTCAAATAAAAATTGGCTCCCGTCAGCAGCAATGCAATCACAAAATAAGGAACCGCAAGCCTGTGAAAACTTACGCCACTGCTTAGTATGGCAATGATTTCCGATCGTTGTGCCAATCGAGTGGTAACCCAGATCGTGGCAGCAAATACGATAATAGGCGTTAAAAGATTGGTCATATAGGGGAGCAGTACGGCATAATAATGCACGACTGTTCCAAAGGAGAGCTTGTGTTTTCGAAAAAAAGGTGCATTTTCTGTGGCGTGGATCAGGATAATGAGCACCATAATGACAACTAAAATCAGAAAAAAAGTAGCAAAGAATTTTCGAAAAATATAGCGATCCAGTAGTTTCATTGGTCTTTTACGTGGTTAAATTTTTTCCATAATGGTTTTGCATATTTGATTTTTCCAAGCGGAAAAAGTATTGCGCAAAATTTCCTCTCGCGCTCTACGCACCAGCCACAAATAAAACGTTAAGTTGTGCACGCTGGCCAATTGAGCACCCAAAAGCTCTTTAGCAGTGAGCAAATGGCTTAAATAGGCCTTGGAATAATGGCTGCTTACGTAACCGCCTAACTGCGCATCAATGGGGCTGAAGTCGGCCTTCCATTTTTTATTGGTAATATTTATGATGCCTTGGGTCGTAAAGAGTGTACCGTTGCGTCCATTGCGTGTAGGAATAACACAATCAAACATATCTACGCCTAGTGCAATACACTCCAGCAGATCCAAAGGCGTACCTACTCCCATTAAATAACGGGGTTTTTCTTTGGGCAAAATGTCGCATACCAGTTCGGTAATTTCGTACAATTGTCCCGTAGGATGGCAGACGCCTCCTATGGCATTGCCCGGTCTATTGGCCGCAGCAATGGTTTCGGCTGACTCGATGCGCAGATCTTGGTACACACTGCCCTGTACAATCGGGAAGAGTACTTGATGGGCTGTTTTTTCCGTTTGTGTAGCATCGGCATATGTGCATCCTCGTTCAAGCCAACGATGGGTACGTTGCATGGATGCTTTGGCATAGGCATGGCTACAAGGATAGGGTGTACACTCGTCTAGTACCATCATAATGTCTGAACCGATGCTTCGTTGTATGTTTACGACACTTTCGGGCGTAAACAAATGTTTGGATCCATCGATATGGGAACGAAAGGTAGCGCCTTCTTCGGTAAGTGTACGCGTATGCGCCAGAGAATATACTTGATACCCTCCGCTATCGGTCAAGATAGGTCGCTTCCATCCCATGAATGCATGCAGTCCACCAGCTGCATCCAAGATCTTGGTCCCTGGTCGCAGGTAAAGGTGATAGGTATTGCTTAAGATAATATCTGCATTGATCTGTTCTTCCAATACGTTTTGGGGAATGGATTTTACCGACCCTACTGTGCCCACAGGCATAAAAATGGGGGTACGAATATCCCCCTTGCTGGTATGGATATGACCTGCCCGTGCCTTGGAACTGCTATCCTGATGTTCTATTGAAAATTGCAATTGAAAAAATGTATTTGAATCAAACAATGTATGCCTACACCAATAAGTCGATGCATGTGTATGTGGTTGTTTTGTTATGCTTTCCACACCATGCGTATGGTTTGAAACCGTGCCATAGAGCGCTTTCATAACCTGTCCTGATTGACCATTTTGGTACCATACCTCGGCTGCGTTTTTGCATACTACAGTATGGCCGCGCGTTGTGTCACGAAGCAACAGAAAAAGGCAACAAGCTGTTCCCAAATGCATTGCCTGCATCAGGGCAGTATCGGTTTCAGATGCAATAGCACCATTATACGGAAACCTTGCTGGTCTAATCGCTTGTTTTATGGAAGTATGTGTCCTCTTGCTACAGCTTCATCCTAAATATACGCAATCCTACTAAAATGCATGGCTTTTTGTTCAAAGACTTCAACCAGGATAGAGATCAAATGATATCATGTTTAGTCTCATAGAATAATGGTATATTTATTTTTCAAATGAATCAAGCACAATACAGACAACAACTATGGGACAACTATTACATTCACGGGCCAGAA
>JAYTOH010000012.1:0-5442 GCA_043747895.1 Amoebophilaceae bacterium | reverse complement strand
TGGCAAAATGGATCAATATATAGCTTCCTTACAAGCAGACATGGAAGATATGCCTGCCCCCCTCGAGACGCATCGGTCTTTTCCCTGGAAAAAAGAAACCTCGATGGCGTGGCCACCAGCAGTAGGCAGCAGCCCTGTCCAAGGTAAGCATTCAGATGCGCATCAATGGAAACGTTTGCTTGGAAAGTGGTATGGCCAAGGATATGGTCTCCTGCGTACCCACCAGAACCAACACAAACCAAATGACTGCATGAAGCGCTACGCGTACGCCTACGTTTTACAACATCAAGGACGATTGGAAGAGGCTTGCAAGCAGTATCAACACATTACGCGCAAGCAACCTCGACTCTTTCCTCCACTCAAGCAACTTGCTTTGCTAAAGTACAGTCAAGCCATACAGGTTGCTAAAACCTTAAAGCAGTTGCAGGAACTTCAAGCTGCGTATACGAAATATAGTGATTCCACATTATCTGAGGCAGTAAGGGTATGGGTCCAGCCTGTTTGTATGCATCCCCTAGCCTTGGATTTTGGTTGTTCCATCCCGAATCTTACTCCAGAGAACCACGAAAATAGAGGTTTCTACAACCGCTCTTTGTTTTACCATGTCCATGTGGCACGCTATGGACCTTATGTAGCGTCCATGGCATCGAGTCCGTTTATTTTTTGTCTTGAATTCCCAGAGGGAAGGATCCTTTGTACCACTCCCTTGTATGCCCATTTGGCTAAAAAAATAGCGACTCAACTTTTAAAGCAGCAGATCCACCAAACCATTTGTAAGCTAGAGCAGCAGTTAAAAAACGGATTGTACTTTCTAAAAAGAGCACGTGCACAAGATAAAAAAGACGAGGAGATTGCCCAAGCTCTGTATTATAGTTATTACCACTTAAGATACTACCAGTCTGCCTATAAATTGCGTCAGATTATGGAACGCAACAAACAATACATTTATCGAACAGACGATCCATTTTCGATAGAACAGCAAGAATAAGATTGTTTTCGCCTCCATCATGCCCACATTGCGCACCTTTTAATGGGTTGATGGTGCGCTCAACAGAAGTAGCGTTATGCAAGAGGTCTATTACCTGCATGGGTTTTATTACTTTAGCGTTTGTTCAATTACCTGTTTGTTAACAGTCTCTAAGAGATGAAGGTACCCGTATAGGAGCTGTCTGTTGCCCAAAGATGGTTTGGAACGGATTTTGCTTGTTAAAGTTTGCATAGGTCTTTTTAGAAAAATCATTACCTCGACAGTTTGTTTAACTTAAAATGAATGCAATCATGAACGAAAAAGGAACCATATCGGTCCATACCGAGAATATTTTTCCCATTATCAAAAAGTTTCTCTATTCAGACCAAGACATCTTCTTAAGAGAATTGGTGGCCAATGGCATAGATGCCGTTCAAAAACTAAAGAAACTGAGCTCTATGGGGGTATATGAAGGCCCCATAGCCCAACTATCGGTAGAGGTATCCGTCGATCCAGAACAAAAGACGCTCACCATCAAAGACAATGGGCTGGGTATGACGGCAGATGAGGTCAAACAATACATCAACCAAATTGCTTTTTCTGGTGCTACTGCATTTGTAGAAAAATACAAAGAACAAATAGAACAACACCAACTCATTGGTTTTTTTGGACTTGGGTTCTATTCTGCTTTTATGGTAGCCAAAAAGGTTGAGATCAAAACAAAATCGTACCAAACAGATGCACCTGCTGTGCATTGGATCTGCACCGGAAGCACCGATTTTGAAATCACTGCCATCGAAAAGAGCGACATAGGCACAGAGGTTATCTTGCACCTGGCAGAAGATGCACAAGAATTCTTGGAAGCGGAACGCGTTCGTTCTGTTTTGAAAAAATATTGCCGCTTTCTTCCGATTCCAATTGTATTTGAAAAACAGACTGTCAACAATACAGCCCCTTTGTGGACCAAAAATCCGTCTGATGTAACATCAGAAGCATATAAAACCTTTTACAAAGAGTTGTATCCCTTTGCCCCCGATCCGCTTTTCTGGATTCACCTCAATATTGATTATCCGTTTACGCTTACGGGCATACTCTATTTTCCAAAAATGCCGAACTACTTTGAGCAGAAGGAAACCATTCAGCTGTATGCTAGACAAATGTTCATTACCAACGATGTATCAGAAGTTGTTCCGGATTTCTTACGCCTCTTGCATGGCGTTATTGATTCACCAGATATTCCGTTGAATGTTTCAAGGAGCGTATTGCAATCCGATCGAAATGTAAAAAAAATTAATGCGTATATTGCCAAAAAAGTAGCCGAAAAACTCGAAAACTTCTTCCAAGAAGACCGTAGTGCCTACGAAGCTTCGTGGAATGATATAGCCATGTTTGTCAAATATGGCATGATCACGGACGACAAATTTGAAGAAAAAGTACGGGATGTAGTCTTGGTACAGAATACCAAAGGTACGTACCATACGCTCAAGGACTACAAAGATATGATTGCTCCCAATCAAACCGATAAAGATGGAAACATTGTGTTCTTGTATGCCACAGATCCACAAAAACAAGCCGTATATGTAAAAGCAGCAGAACAAAAAGGATATGATGTGTTGCTGCTCGATAGCGCGATCGATACCAATTTCATTAATTTTTACGAGTCTAAATCAGATAAAACGCAATGGAAAGGAGTAGATAGCCATACCAGCAGCAACTTGATTCCAAAGGAGGCATCCATAGCCCCTGTACTGACAGAAGCAGAACAAGCTGAGCTGAAGTCCATTTACGAGACCACCATTGATGCTGCAAACACCATGTGGCAAGTGGTAGCCATGGAACCAGAAGAATTGCCCGTGCTCTGCACAACTTCTGAAATGCAGAAACGTATGGAACGATTTACACAACGACGGATGGGAGAGCAGGAAACTCCTCGCTTTTTAGACTTGTCGATCAATGGAAACCATCCATTTGCAAAAAAAATCTTGGAGACGACCGATAAAGATGCGCAAAAAGCGCTGGTAACGCATGCCTATCAGTTGGCACTCTTGGCTCAAGGTCTTCTCAAAGGAGAAACGCTAACGGATTTCATACAAAGAGATATCGATGCCTTGATGGATGCCTAAGGGATTGGGCCAAAGAGACAAAAGTATGCCGTTGAGGAGAGGTTCATGTTTCTTTTTTCACTAAAAAAGTGTAAATTGCAAGTGAGCAAGCCAGTACGGCCAGCTCCTACTGAATCCCCCAGGTCTGGAAAGAAGCAAGGGTAAGGTAGTTGTAGCGGCGCGATACTTGGCTTGTTTCTTTAAAATGCTATTTCCCTCCACACTATCCCTCTTTGGAGGGCGCCTTCTTTCCCTGCTAGTATTACTACATCTGATTCAAGATGCCGGGCTTTTTGTCTAGCCGGTACTGCTCACGCGCACTTTTGAAAAAAGGAGTGCATAGAAAGCGTTCAGCTCATATTCCGTTCCGCTGTAGGCCATGTAATGCAGCTTGTATTCGTCTGGAAGCGTTTCTTTCGTGGCGTACTGAACGAGCGTATCGCCTGCTCTTTGGAGGAAAACAAACCAGTCTGGTTCTTTAAAAATGGGATTGATGAGCGTAGGCTGGACAGTGGCTTCTGGCTCTGTTTGGCTAGCGGAATCCATGCCGTACCGGATGGCTCTACTGCAGGCCGTAAGGGTAAGTAATAGGAGATACATGGGGCAGCACGACTTGCGCAATAGGCGCATGCGTCGGCTGTTTGATGGTCTTTCCATAGGCATCAATAACGAATGGTTGCGTTTGTGTGCTACATATGGGTTTCTGAGGAGTAACCATTTGGCTTGCGTGCACGGCGTTTCCTCTGTGGAACACGTGTCCCAGACAAACAAGAAAATAATCTACGCAAAAAGAATTGCTCGTGCAACTTTTTGCATCGGTGCAAAAAAAGGAACCCTAGGAGGGTTGTGTACGTCCGAAAGATCGGTTTGGGTATCAAGAATGGGAGCAATTTATGGGTTATCGAGCGCAGTTACAACGTTTCTACTTCTACTCTAGAGAGACCGGTAATTTCCACAATGAGATTGATATCCAATCCCTTTTGTAGCATATTTCTAGCTATCGTTATGCTTTCTTCCAATTTTCCTTCTAATTTTCCTTTTTCCCTGCCAATTTTTTCTCCTTCAATTTTTCCTTTTTCTCTACCGATTTGTTCCCCCTCTAGTTTGGCAGCAGTAAGTGTATCTTGCGCTTGGACTGCTTCTTTGAGATAATGAAAATAGGCATTGCGTTCTTCTGTACTCATTTTAAGTACACTTAAGCGCTCTGCTACTTTTTTCATATAGGGTGATTTAAAATCCTCTCGTATATCGGAATGCTTCATGACATAGAGCCATTCTGTCATTTCACTATTGACCACATCATTAAAAAGCGGCACAGAAATAAAAAAGTACTCAGTAAATATATTGTGTTGTTCGTAGGTTACCAACCCTTGATTGGCGATGCGCATGTCTACCGGATGGGCTATGTCGATCTCATGGATAATGGTTTGTCCATGGTACATCGGTTTTTCCATATTTTTCATGTAAAAATAGAGTAGACTAATGTGAAAGATTTTATTTATAGTCGTATAGTCTTGATTGCCGGAAATGCTGTCTACAATTAGTCTAGAACTATTGAAACAAGCTTTGTGCATAAAGTTGGGCGTAAACGCCCGTTCTATTTCGACAATGTATTTGTTGCCGTCTGTATCTTCCACTACCAAGTCGGCTATAGAATACTTGAGGGATTTGCTTTCTTTGTTGCTTTCGCCATCCATCAAGGCATTTATCTTTACAGGTTTGTATCCCTGCATCGCCAATACAGCGGAGATAAAGCTTTCAATAATATCATAATCTCCTTTGTGCTTTAGGAGGTATTTGATCGCGTAATCAAAGGAAATTAAGGGCTTATCTGACACAATCGATTTGGGTATAGGGTTGCACTTTTGCTCAAACGGTGTTGCTTTTAGATCTTGCCGTACTGGCTTCTAATTTAGATAGAAATCTATGGATTTCAAAAATCCAAACGGTATTAAAAAGAGCAACTGATTTCGCGGCTTTTATTGGTTTTTAGCATTATTTATATCCCACATTCCGCACCAATTGGGTGAATGAAAATGAGGCTGATTTGTAAAATCAATGGGTAATATTTTTGAAAAAATGCGCACCGGTTAAATTTTTGAAACTGATAATCAAATGGTGTAATGCAATATCCAAAAAGTGTCCTATTCAATAAATAACTCACCATCAACTAATTAGAAGGTGCGGAATGTGGGGTCCCGGACGAAGGTAGTTAGCGCTTAGATGGGCTTCCCAAAGAGGTATCAAAGATACTACCAGTTGTTCCATTTTATCTGTTTAGTCTCAGAGAATAATGGTATATTTATTTTTCAAATGAATCAAGCACAATACAGACAACAACTATGGGACAACTATTACATTCACGGGCCAGAA
>JAYTOH010000011.1:0-6979 GCA_043747895.1 Amoebophilaceae bacterium | reverse complement strand
CATGTGCAGCATGCAACCAACAGACCAGCTTGCCGATACCACCAGCACATTACACATGAACAATACCACGGAAAACATATTTGTCCAAAATAGCATAGAAAATGGCAATTCCTATAGAAACTGCGCTGGCTTGTAGCGCATGGTTGCTCAAACCAGCAGGCGTTGAAGGATCTGATTTTATTACGTAATTTTTACAAAAACATACAAGCCATAAAACATTTGATAAAAATGCCTAAATTTAGGCTTATTTATTTTGATTGTGTTGAAATATGTGTGGAGTCTGTAATGCTTTCTAAGTCTAGAAAATTCAGAAAATTCTTATTTGTCACGAATCTTAACCTTGTTTTTCAGGTTTTTTTCGTCGAACGTTGATCAAACCCATAAAGATGTTTTACGTATGACAGTACCATGCACACCTCTTGTATGTGAATACAATGATTATACTGCATCCCATATAGCAGGATGCGATGAATCGGGCGCTGGAGCGATTGTAGGCCCTGTGGTAGCTGCTGCTGTTGTATTGCCGAAGGATTTTTACGATGAAGAACTGTACAGCAATCCAAAAAAACGCTCCGTTGCTTCACGGATACGCCTCAATGCAGTGATCAAACAGCACGCAATTGCGCTGGGCATCGCGTTGATAGACCATCAAACAATCGATCAAATGGGTATCATGCAAGCAATTCATTTGGTACTGCATAAGGCAATCGAACAGCTGAAAACCAAACCAGACCAACTATTGATTGCTGGTCGTTCGTTTAATCCATACAAAAAAACTCCCTATCAATGTATTCCAAAAGGAAATCGAATCTACCCAGCAATTACGGCAGCTAATATAGTGGCCAAGGTGTATAGAGATCAGTACATAGATAGCTTGGATAAAGATTTTCCGGCATATGGTTGGAGGAAAAACAAGGGTTATTCTACACCTTCTCATAAGTCAATGATTAAAGCATTGGGTGCCACCTTCTATCATAGAAAAAGTTTTGATTTTCAGCTATAAAAGCGTTCTATTGTGTTCCACAATCAGCCATTTGAGCACACAGCTTGGCCATGTTTTCGCATCACAATTTTTTGGATCATAGGCATCTTATTGGCTCTTGATATTCCCATAGCGCTATCCATTGTTTGGCTGTTTCTGTTTTCCGTAGGCATCTTGTATGGGATGTGCATATGCTCCAAACGCAAACCAATGCATGGCCTCTGGACTGGCTCCCTTGCATGGTTGCTCACAGTAGGAGTAAGTTATGCAACTGTACGTTTGCATGTACTGCAACAACAACAAGAAAGCTGGTCTAAATGGATTGCCCAATCCAAGTTAGAAGGTTATTGTGCAACCGTTGAACGGGTTTTTCCTGATACGGGCAACTGGATGCGCTGCAATGCCTGTGTCAACCGCATCAAGATTGGTCCAAACTGGTATGCGAGCAAGGGAGTAGTCATGCTTTTTTTGCCCAAAAAGTCACATACACTCCCCAACCAGGCGATTGGTTGCTGATACAAGGGGTCCCCAACGCCAAACCCTTAAACGACTCGAAAACAAATCCGAGGCGCACCCATGTTTCGTACGATACACACCAATATGGTCATTTTTTCAGACACAAAGCCGAATTTGTGTTGCTTCCTTCCAACGGTGCAACCTCCCCTGCAAAAAAACTGCAAATAAGGTGTTTGAATTACCTTAAAAAACATGTAACAGATACATCTTCTGTAGCATTGGCACAGGCAATTTTATTTGGAGATAAAGAAGCCTTGCCAGTTGGGTTGCGTAAGGCATATGCCGATACGGGTACGGTTCACGTATTGGCTGTTTCCGGCCTACACGTCGGTATGCTTTATGCACTATTTCGCTTTGTATTGAAATGGTTGTTTCAGCCGTTTCGGCCCAATGATACGCGTTTGTATAGGGGATGGGTGGGACTATCGTATGGGAGTATTTTGCCCATCACATCCGAATGGGTTGCCCTTGTGTTGCTCTGCTGTTATACTTGGTTGTGTCAATGGGCACCGCCTGTATTGCGTGCTACCACCATGATTGGCCTTGCACGTTTGGGTCAAATGGTGCACAGACCTGTTGATCCCTACCATACGCTGTGTCTAGCTGCCTTCGTAGCATTGGTATGGAAGCCGTTGTGGTTGTTTCACTGTGGTTTCCAACTGTCTTATATGGCTACAATAGGCATGCTTTATGTATATCCAATGTTGTATAGATCCATTTCCATACGACACAGTTGGTTGCAAAAGATATGGGGAACAACGGCTTTGTCTAGTGCAGCACAACTCAGTACGTTGCCACTTTTGCTCTATTATTTTAAACAATTTCCTAGTTACTTTATGCTTGCGAATTGGTTGGTAGTACCCGCTGTTTTTGGCTTATTGGTAGTAAGCTTGGTTTTGTTGGTTGTTGCAGGTTTTCCGGTCCTGAATCAGTTATTTGGTTTTTTGTTGCACTGCTGTGTACAATGTACCCATGCATGGGTGGAATGGATTGCCCACTGGCCCTTGGCTACGCTTTCCTGTACTTCAGTAACGGGATGGTCTGCTGGTGTACTGTATGTTGCATTGCTGTCTGTTGGTCTGTTTTTTTCATACAAACAATTGGTGTACCCCTGCATAGTTGGTATGTGTATTGGATGGCACTCCATCCAGCAAATTAAGCATACAGTAACAGCTGTGCATACAGCCAAAGTGGTATACCAACACGACATATGGTATCAATTGCACGACCGCGGTACATCTGTAACGTACCTAGATACATTGCACCATAAACTTTCTTATATTCAAAAGTTTCCTGGTGGTACATTGGCCGCGTGGCACGGAAAAATACTTGTATCCATTGAAGCAATCCCTGTAGAATGGTATGGCTGGCAGGGTACCAAAATACCCATAGACCAGCTTTTGATCCAAGAAAAGTTTGTCCATAATATGGACGTATTGACCAGCGTCTTTGCATTTCAGACACTGGTCGTATATGGAGATTCGCTGCAAAAAATTCCTTACAAAGCCAAAGGAATCCTAGCAAGATTGGATGTGAACGTAGTGTGGGTAAAGCCAGGCGAAACCAAAGAACACGTTTGGGAAACAAAAACTGTTCCAACAAAGCTGTAAGACAAGCGGTGTGAACCTATTGGAAAGCGTCTGTTAGAGATCAAAAAAAGAATGGCGGCTACCCGAAACGGATTCAAGCATGCTGTACATATATAACCGTGCGTATTTGGAAAGTTGCTAAAAAATAGGTAAAATGGACCCACGTCAATGCCATCCCAAAAGCTTCTACGGTAGGTGCATATGGCATAACACGTTATAGGGGATAAATAACTAACTGTTCCAGTTTAGGCCTTGCATGCAGTACGGAAAGGCCGTAGCATACGTAGGTATTGCAACATTTGGATATGGAATAAACCCCTCAACGTGGATCATAGAAGCGTTTCATTGCAACAGTCTCCTTAATAGCTTCACTTTAATTAAAAATTAAGAAATTTATGCATGGAGATATGTTTGTCGTAGCAAGTTTTTTGCTGTTTACACTGTTTGTTGGCATCTGCTACGGTAGGGGCATAAAAAGCTTTCGAGCATATGCCGTGGGAAATAAACAAATAGGGACCTGGATCTTGGTTACCTCCATGGTGACTACCTATTGCAATGCAGATATGTTAAGTTCATTGTCTCTGTGGTACCAAGATGGCCTTTGGGAGCTTATCAGAACCTTAGCATATGCATGCTGCTACATGTTGTTCGCTTATTTCTTTTTGGTGCGCATGCGCGAGTTTATGGGAGACTTGTCTATTTCGGAGTCCCTGGGGAAACTGTATGGACCAGTCGTTCAACGCATGGCTTCGGCATGGTACATCGTGGCTGCTGTTTCTATTGTAGCTGCTCAACTTTCCTTTGGCAAGAAGATTTTTGAAGCAATGTATCCACAGGGGGAAGCTTACGTTTCATATTCATTTGTAGCGCTTATCGTAATTTTGGTGTTGGTGTACTCCCTTTTCGGCGGCGCGAAGGCGGTTGTTGCTACCGATTTCTATCAGTTTTTGTTTTTTGGGCTGGCGCTTCCATTGGTTCTCTATAACCTTGTGTCTCATGTGTCCAATTGGAGTGAGGGCTGGAAGACGGTAACGAGCTTGCCTAATTTCAATTACAAAACAGCATTTTCCAAAGAAAACATTCCCATTAAAATTTCTTGGACGTTGTTGAACTTGTTGGTTTTTTCTTTTAATCCTGCGCTTACCCAACGCATTTACATGGCTGGTTCGATACGCCGAGCCAAATGTCTGATGTACAGATCTGCTGCTGTATACACGATCGTCTGTCTGATGTTTTGTGCCATAGCATACACCATGCATTTATCGGGGCATGTTTTAGAGAGCGGACAGTCAGTTGTGGGCTACATTTTGCAATTGGACTATTTTCCCTATATGCGGGGCATCATCGCTTCTTCGATGCTGGCATTGTTGGTGTCTACGCTGGATTCTGCCTTGCACGTAGCCTCTGTATACGTCGTAAACGACTTTTTTCCCAACCTCAAACAAGCTGACGCACATGCATCCAAGGCGCTGCGTTTGACACGCATTGCTTCTGTGGTAATTTGTATGCTCGGCTTCTACATTGCCATGCATACCAACAGTTTACACCAATTGAGCAGAAAAACACAGGGTTTATATAAAGGCATTGGTATTATTTTTGGCATGTCGATTTTGGGCTTTCGGCCGCGTCCCGCAGCAGCAGTGCTGACCCTCTTGTTTTCGGTAGCGCAAGGCCTGTACAACATTGTCGCATTGCCAGTTGTATACGGCAGTACAGTAGCCATGTCATTGCTCTATACCCTTGTATGCTTTATTTTGGTGCATTACCTCTTGCCAAAGCTGCCCAATACCGGTTGGGTGGGCATTAAAAACCGTACCGCATTAGACATTCAAAACCAAGAAACCGCTTTTTGGTGGAGCAAACTGCGCCAACACCTATGCAACTTGTACACGGTACAGTATTGGCAACAGCTGTTTCCACAAACAAGGGTTTCCTTTTTGATGCTCGGCTTGTATTTGATTGCGGCTACTACGGGCATGTTGTTTTACTTGGATCAACGTACATTTCCATTTGCCTCATATGCCTATGCGTATGTGTTTGTATTGTTCGTAGGTACCTTCTTAGCTACCTATCCTACGCTGCATGCCTACAAACCAGGAGGCAATCGCTACATGCATGTTTTGTGGCCTTTTATTTTGTTTTGGACGCTTTTTATAGCGCCTAGGATTTTTTTGATACGGGCAAACTACCAGGCTTCTGCGTATTGCATCTACCTGCTAAGTTTTGGTGTTGGCTTCATGGTATTGCCTGGTGGGTTAGCGGTACTTGCCTTGCTCTTAGCCTATTATTCGGTACAAGAAGTCGGTGGTTCATTAGGCACTGCAGCGTGTGCCTGGAGTGCGGCAGAGTGGGTAAGCGTTGTGATCAGCAGCATGAGTAGTGCGTTGCTTTTGTTGTATTATAAGTACGTTACCCAAAAGCAATTAAAACGAGAGGTACGGTGGCAATCCGTTTCGGCACTTGAAAAAGCAGCTGCGTTAGAAGCCATACACAACCAAGCTTATTACCAAAGATTGCATGCCAATGTACGCACACCCATCTTGGAAGCATTGGACCACATAGACTATATTTTCGCACAGGAAACAAAAATGCCTGCTATTTTAGCCCATTGGAAGACAGAAAGAGGCCAACTCATGGCATTGGCAGCATTTGTAGAGAAAACGAACTTTGAACAAAACTTTAGAATCGAACTCTCCAATAAAAAATCCAATCAGGTGCACGAAAGCGGGGTCCAACCGATTGCCATTGCTCCTTTTTTAAGCACACTCTATGGTTTTTTCAAGGGCTTGGATCTGCCACAGTGGTTGCTGGTGCAAAACCACAGCCAATGTACCCAATTTGAGGGAAGCGAAACCAAACTCATGCGTATTTTCCAAGCAAGTTTGATCGGATTGGCACGTTCTTATGGGGTAAAACCAGGGCTTATCACCCTGGGTGTAACCGATACCCAACTGCATTACTACAACTACCAATTGGAACCAGGGGGAATGACACAACAAAGGCGTTTGCCTGCCCTTGCATTTTATTTGTATACAGAAGACAAACAGCCTCTGATAACACCTCTGTATACCTTCCCTTTGGACAATTTGCCTGATACAGGACACATACACTCGATAGACGAACTCTATAAGCAAGAAAGCCAACGCATTGTTTATGCACACCGAGGTTATTGGGCAATAGAAGCAGATGCACAAGGAGGCTATTGCTTGTATGTGTTGCCCTTGCATCCGTTGGAACTTGTCTCGCTCAAAACCTATCAAGGAGAAGACCTTTTGCTAGAGGAAGCACAGACGGAAGCGAGCTGTCAAGCAGAACAAGCACTTTTGGCGCATATTCGTGCCCATCAATCCGTTTCCAACCTATCGGAAGCAGAAATGGCCAAAGCCCTATCCTTCATCAAAAAGGCCCATTTCAATCAGTTGCGTAAAACGGGTGAGCCATATTATACGCACCCTATGGCAGTAGCCACACTGGTCATGCAAAAGACGGTGGATCGCGCAGCTATTTTAGCTGCGCTGCTTCACGATGTCGTAGAAGATACCTGTTACACTCTCGATTACATAACGGTTGTCTTTGGGGAAGAAGTAGCAGGTTTGGTTTCAAGCGTTACACATTACGCATTTGGTACCTATCCATTGCGGTTGAGCAAAGCAGAACAGCATGCGAAAATAACACATGCCAAAGACCCACGTGTCTTTTTGATCAAACTGGCCGATCGGGTACACAACGTGCACACATTATACGGAAGGTCTCCAAAAGCCCAAGTACGCATAGCCCAAGAAACGCTTGATTTTTTCATACCCTTGGCACGCCAAAGGGGCTTTACGTTATGGGCAGATGAGCTGCAAGACATTTGCCAATCCATTTTGGTGGGGAAATTATAGGACCTAAA
>JAYTOH010000010.1:0-6136 GCA_043747895.1 Amoebophilaceae bacterium | reverse complement strand
GTTGGTCCATTGCCTATAAATACCAACCCGAAAGGAACCATTCTATTTTAAAACATATCGACTATCAGGTGGGTAGAACGGGCATCGTTACACCTGTGGCCTGTTTCCAGCCGATTTTACTAGCCGGAACGGTGGTACAACGGGCGTCCTTACACAATGCAGCAGAGATGGTGCGCAAAGATTTGCACATGGGCGACACCATTTTTATTGAAAAAGGAGGGGATATTATTCCCCAAGTAGTGGGCGTAGACCATACGAAACGTACAAGCACAAGCAAGGCGGTTGCCTTTCCAGCAACCTGTCCTGCTTGCGATACTCCGCTGCTGCAGGAAACGGGGGAAGCAGCGCATTATTGCCCCAATACGCAAGCATGTCCTCCTCAGTTAAAAGGGAATTTGCTGCATTTTGCGCATCGAAAAGCCATGGACATAGATGGATTGGGCCCTAAGACCATTGATGCATTGTTTGATGCATGTTTGGTGCGTACTCCTGCAGATCTGTATGCATTGACCTACGAGACGGTATGCACCTTGGAAGGGTTTCAAGCTACATCGAGTCAAAAACTCCTAGCCGCTATTGAAGCTTCTACATCCAAGCCTTTCGAAAGGGTTTTGTTTGCACTGGGAATCAAGCATATTGGAGAAACAGTGGCGAAAAAGCTAGCCTTACATTTTACAAACATGACCCAGTTGGAAAACGCAACCGAAGCAGATTTGCTCCATGTGCCAGACATAGGGGAAAAAATTGCACAAAGCATACGGCAGTACTTACAAGATCCGTACCAAAAAGCTATTTTGACTGGTTTGCAAAAGGCGGGGCTGCACTTTTCCATTACAAGAGCAAGCACCGTTGTTGCCCTTAAAGAAGGTCCTTTAGCTGCCAAAAGCATTGTGCTTTCGGGAACCTTTCAACGGTACAGTCGAGAAGCATTGGGCCAACGTATAGAGCAAGCGGGGGGCAAACTCACCACTACACTCTCCAGCAAAACAGACTATCTGGTAGCGGGGCACAAAGCAGGTCCATCTAAATTAACCAAGGCTGCGGAATGGGACATTCCGATTGTAGAAGAAAATGAGATCCTACAAATGATGCAACTATGAGTATATACATACATTTTAAGCTTTTGATTCTGCGAATAATAACCCGGTATATTTCTAAAAAAGTGACCCTCGTGCGCGACAATGTAGGTCTCTCCAAAGCAGTGACGATAGGGGTATTGTATCGCTACGAAACACCAGCGAAGCACGAAACCGTGCAACGATTCATTCGAGCGTTGAAAAATTTAGACAAAAAAGTGAGTATACTCTGTTATACAAACACAAAAGACCGTATGCACCCCAACAGCAATTTGTTGTACTCTTTTGGACACGAAGCCATTACTTTACTGGGAAGAACAAACAGCGATCGCGTCCAAAAGTTTATAGATACTTCTTTTGATTATCTTTTCCACGCGGACATTGTTTCCAATCCAACATTGGACTACATTGTGGCTAAAAGTCAATCCAAATGTCGAGTGGGTTGTTTTGACACACTACGCAAGCCTCTCTTTGAGGTCATGGTAAAGGTGCACGCTACGGATCAACCCCTAGAAGACACCAAACGGCTTACCAGTTCCATGCTGCATTATACAAGCCGCATGGAACGGTAGCGTTCTACAAACCCATATCATATGCACATTTATTTAGACAACGCAGCTACGACGCGCATAGATCCAGAGGTCTTGCAAAGCATGCTACCGTATATGACCGATTTGTGTGGGAATCCTTCTTCTCTGCATCGCTATGGATGCCGTGCCAAAGTAGCGTTGGAAAATGCACGAAAGAAAATAGCCCATTTGGTGCACGCAGCGCCGGCTGAAATCGTATTTACGTCTGGTGGCACCGAAGGCAACAACATGCTTTTGCAAGGGATTATAGCAGCCATGCATATTCGTCATGTGTTGACTTCTCCTTTGGAACATATGGCTGTACGCATGCCGTTGGAATGTTTGGCCAAACAAGGCATCGTTCAGCTAACCTATGCACCCATCAACCAAAGGGGTGAACTTTGCCTAGATTATGTGAAAATGTGGCTAAAAAACAATAGGAATGCTTTGGTAAGCTTTATGCGTGTCAACCATGAAATTGGGAACATCACGGATGTATGCGCCATTGGACAACTTTGCCAAACGTATGGGGCCTTTTTCCACTCGGATACGGTACAAAGTTTGTATTGCCTGGAACATGATTTTAGCCAGCTGCCCATCCACCTTGCACTGGGTTCTGCGCACAAAATCCATGGCCCCAAAGGGGTTGGCTTTGCCTACATCCATCCAAAGGCATCCGTTGCTCCGTTGCTACACGGAGGCAGTCAAGAGTTGAACAGACGGGGTGGCACGGAGAATGTGCCGTCCATAATGGGCATGGCTACGGCACTTGAAATCGCTGTTCGGGATCGGGCTCAAACAGCCACGCACCTCCAATCCATTAAAAAATACATGATTGAAGCATTGCAACAGCAGATCCCCATGGTACGGTTCAACGGTACCAGCGCACACGAAACCCAAAGCAGTCCTACCGTCTTGAACGTTTCCTTTCCCCACTGTCCGGATCGAGATATGTTGGTCTACAATTTAGACATTCATGGCATAGCGGCCTCTACGGGGAGTGCCTGCACCAGCGGCAGCAATACAGGATCGCAGGTTGTAAGCGCTTTGCAGACCGGAGAAAGCCATGCCATACGTTTTTCGTTTAGTAAGTATACGACCCAGGCAGAAATAGAACAAACGGCAGCACAATTGGCCACGCTTTGTAACGAAAAGAGCGGAGGATCTATGCGATCGGAATGAAGGGGATACTGTACTAGAAAAAGAAAAATAAATTAGCCAGTTGCATACTGTTGCTTGCATTAACCGGATGTAACAAAACGGCCTAAAAGTTAAAAACGGGACCCTAGCAACCAAAGAAGAAATGACCTATATGGAAGGATACCGTCCGTTGCGCAAAACCCATTTTACTCGTCGGTGTCATAAAGGAATTTGGAAACGTATTGTAGAGAGCCTTTCAAGAAATACTGATTATGAGCTTCTAACAATAAATTCCAATTGCTTCAAAGTACGTTCATATGTCTCTGATGCAGAAGGTAACAATCGGGTTATAACAGCACAAAAGGAGGGATTATGTCTAGTGCTTTGGTATCGTATCTTATGACGATGATTGCTAGAAATCAGCTGCAGACTAAGATTTATTGTATTGATTCATAGCATGTATTATACCTGCTTTGCACCACGTCAGGACCATCTCACTGGCCTTATCAAGTTGAACAGAAAGCGTGCTTAGCTCTTCAGAAGAAAAATTACTTAAAACAAAATCAGCCAATTTCCCTTTTGGAAAGTTGCTTCCGATGCCCATCCTTAGCCGTGGATATTGGTTGGAATCCAAGCAAGTTGCTATGCTTTTTAATCCATTGTGTCCCGCATCAGAACCTTGGGCACGCAAACGAAGGGTTCCAAAGGGTAATGTAATATCGTCTACAATTGTGAGACTTTGGTCCATAGAGAGGTGTAAGTTCTGTAGCCAATAACGAACCGATTTGCCACTATCGTTCATATATGTGGTGGGCTTGATCATATAGATTCGATGTTGTTGATACGCAAAGGAAGCAATAAAAGCCAATCGATCTACTTGGAAAGATACCTTTTGTAGTTTCGCCACGTGGTCTAAAGCTAAAAATCCTACGTTGTGCCGGGTATATGTATAGGCATCGCCTATGTTCCCCAAACCAATAAGCAACAGTTTCATATGTTTCAAAGTATTGCTACAATACTGTCTTCATAAGACTATTTCGTTGGTGTATCGTTGCTTCTATAAGATGATCAATCGGATGCAAGATACAGACTAGATCTCATCCGCACTGTAACCTGCGCTTTTGAACAAGAGTATGGATAGAAAGCACTTGGCAAAGAGGATCAGGAAAACAGCTGTCTGAACCAACAGGGCGGGCTCAGCTTTTCTCCTCTTTGCCAAGTGCTTTCCAACGGATAAGATGGTTGCGCATGCAGCTGCGTCGCTAACTATAACTGTTATTTCTTAGCCTTTTTTTCTTCTTTACTGGCCGCGCTGCGCAATGCTCTTGGAATCTCAATAGAGGCTACAGGTGTGTTTGGAAGCGCTAGAATCATATACTGTTCGGTAGGTATTTGATGCACGCGTATGATTTGTCCTAAGTCGAGATCTGAAACGTCCACATGCACTACCGATGGCATGTCTTTTGGGTAAGAAGCAATAAGCAACTTCCTTTGTTTTTTAGAAAGAACCCCACCTTTGGCTACACCTACTGCCTTTCCGATAAATGCGGTAGGTATTTCCATTTTAATTTTTTTGTCGTCAAAAATTTGCAAGAAATCTACATGCAAGATCATTTCACTGACAGGATGAAATTGTATTTCTTGTAAGATGCATCGATATACAACACCTTCAATATTTAAATTGACAAAGTGTGCCTTAGGCGTATACACCAATTCACGCAACAGTACCATGGGTACGTAAAAATGCACTTGTTCCGTGCCTCCATATACCACACCAGGTACGTAGGCATTGATTCTTAGTTTCTTAGACTCAGCTTTACCGAGATTCGCTCTTTTATACCCTAAAATCTCTATTGTTTCCATGTTGGTTGTATACAAAAAAATAAAAAAATAAAAAAATAGCTCTCCAATAGCTCTCCTAATTGCTTGGAATGCTTCCCGCCGCACAAACTGTGTACCGATTTTGCGCGCTCTACAACCACCCAGTCCTAGGACTTTTTGGGAACTTGTACTTGTATGTATGGTTTGCATCAGGATACATATGTGTGACGCGTAAAGCAATTTTACTCAAATGTAATAAAAAAACAGCATTATACTTGTCTGGTTTCACCACATTATCCCTACTTATTTTGTTGGTTGCTCCAAAAAGTAAGTAGCGCATAAAACCATCAAAATTAGATGATTTCTGTGCAAGAAGGTACATAAAATCGAACATAGATGCACTGAACCTTATACCTCTCAAGTCCATGGATACATGTAGGGATACGCACCAGCAAGGGAATGTGGCAACTTGAATCCTATAGCGTATATCTTAGATTAAATCCAATTATTGTATGAGCGCAAGCAGGAGCATCAACAGCAGCATCTTGGTACTGGAAACAAGGTGGTTTTAGGCTACTTTTTGAACAATGGCCTCAAAGGCAACAGGATGGTTCATAGCGAGATCGGCCAATGCTTTTCGGTCAATGCCGATGTTTGCTTGCATAAGCTTGCCCATAAATTGGGAATAAGAGATTCCATGCATGCGGGTAGCTGCATTGATGCGCTGTATCCAGAGCGATCGGATGGTTCTTTTCTTGGTTTTCCGATCTCTGTATGCATACAAGAGTCCTTTTTCAACGGCATTCTTGGCTACTGTCCAGACATTTTTTCTTTTGCCCCAATATCCTTTTGCTAACTTTAGTATGCGTTTTCTGCGTGCTCGAGAGGCTACTGCATTAACCGATCTTGGCATTTGATTTTTCTATGTTTAAAACGTGACTATTTGTGTATTGAATTCCCAATAACATTAAATGGCTAATAATTTCTGAACGGTTGGAACATTTGTTTTGTGTACAAGTGCACCATGGGTTAGCCTTCTTTTTTGTTTGGTTGACTTAATTTGTTTGTTCAAACAATGTCTTTTAAAGGCGCATTTTCGTTTGATTTTACCCGTCCCTGTTACCTGAAATCTTTTTTTTGCCCCAGAATGTGTTTTGACTTTTGGCATACTACTTTTAATTAGGTTTATTCAAACCGGTGATTGTATCTTATTTCTAGGCAATAACTTATAGTACAAGACCGTTGTAGATCAGTAGGTAGGTTATTCCGAATTACTGGTTTTCTAAAAGAAACACGTACGGCTTGCGTATAATGCTTCTATTTTTGCCTAGATTGCAAGATACTAAAAATAGACGAATAAAATAAATATGCTCCATTTCCTTTTCCTCTTTGCCCGTGCGCTTTCTATGCACTCTTTTTTTCAAAGGTGCGTTGTGTTTAGTCTCATAGAATAATGGTATATTTATTTTTCAAATGAATCAAGCACAATACAGACAACAACTATGGGACAACTATTACATTCACGGGCCA
>JAYTOH010000009.1:0-7958 GCA_043747895.1 Amoebophilaceae bacterium | reverse complement strand
ACAACGCTAAGCCACTAGAAGAAAACGCGGTCCTATTTCAATACCCTCAAAATAATTACATATTTGTTTATAAAAAGTCAATAAAAGGACTAATATGCACATATTACAACAATAAATTGCACAAACAATACCATTTTTGTTACTTCATGCATTGTTTTGTATCGATCCACTTTATACCATACAGTACCTTATGATGAACATAGATTTGCTGCTTGTAGGCATTTTTTTAATTGTCCTATTTGTCTCTGGCCTCTACTACGGAAGGGGGGTTAAAACGTTTGAAGATTATGCTTTGGGTAACCGGAAACTATCTACGTTTGTGCTTACGGTTTCATTGATTGCTACGACCTATGGCGGAAATATTCTAAATACTAGAATCGATGGATTGTACCGACAAGGCTTTTACCTATACATCATGGACTTAGCAAGTCCTATAAACTATTACCTGATTGCTCGATTTGTGCTAGTACGTATGAAAGAGTTTATGGGGCATTGTTCCATAGCAGAATCGATGGGTAGCCTATATGGACAAGAAGTCCGCATGCTTACGGCCTTTCTTGGCATCTTGTTTTCCATGGCATTGATTGCCGCTCAATTTAAAGTTGGGTTCCACATTACGACCCTATTGTTTCCGGAAATGGAAAATTTTTCTACGCTGTCAGCCATCCTTTTGGCACTACTGGTCATCCTCTATTCTAGCTTTGGAGGCGCACGAGCTGTAGCACTTACAGATGTTTTTCAGTTCTTTCTGTTTGGAGTATGTTTGCCCGTACTCATTTTTACATTGCTTTATTTCGCCAAAGATCCATTGGCTGGATGGCAAAAAATGACCAATATGCCGCAATTTAACCCCAAGCAGGTCCTGTGCTGGAACAATGCCTTAAGTGGTTCGCTTGCTTATTTATTATGGAGATCGGTTTTTCCTTTCGATCCAGCACGCATTCAACGCTTTTATATGTCCTCTTCCATCCAACAGGCAACCACCGTTTTCAAACGAAGTGCGGTCATCCGGGTGGTGCTTCCAACGCTTTTCTTGCTGGTTGCCATTGCCTTGCATGTGGGTGGCCATACCATACCCACTACCCAAAATGCCTTGGATTATTTAACCAAGTTGACCTGTTTTCCAGGCTTACGAGGCATACTCGTGGCTGCCATTATTGCCTTGTTGATGTCTACAGCCGATTCCAGTCTACACGCCGCTTCCATTCTATTTGGAAACGATGTATGGGCCGTAGCAAAACAATGGGCAAAAAAAAACCACAAACCTTCCTTGAAAACCATGCGAATTGCTTCTGTACTGATTGGATTGGCCAGCCTCTTACTCGTGATCCATACCACAGATGTCTTGCAATTGTTGAACAAAACAGTCCATTTTTATGGTCCTTCCGTTACCGTCCCCTTGATCTTGGCTAGCTTTGGCTTTCGGCCCCGTCCCGCTGCAGTACTTTGGACCATGATCGCAAACACAATTATGGCTTCGTACCATATTCTGTACGAAGGCAATTCGGTAACCCAAAAAGATGTCTTTCTGTCGCTTCTGTTTGGTGCATTCGTCTTATTTCTGATGCATTACAGCTTACCCAAAGAATACCCACAGGGTTGGATAGGCATCAAAGATCGTAATCCTATTGATTTACAAGCACAAGAAACCAAACGTTGGTGGGTAGCAAATTGGCAGCAAATAAGAAAAATGGCCACCTATTCCTTCGTTGCGGCTCATTTTCCTAGAAAGGAAAGTACCTTTACCCTATTTGGTATTTACATCATTGTAAGCAGTTTCCTTGCTTTGTTTTCCATAGACGAAGGTTACTTTTGGCCCTATGTGTATTGGTATATGGTCGTTATGGCTATAGGCACTATACTCATGGTTTACCCTTCTTTTCATGCTTACAAACCAGGAGGAAACAAATGCTTACACCTATTATGGCCTATTGTACTGTTTGGGGTACTCTTTGTTTCTGGTATGCAATTTGCTATTTTGGGCCATTTTTCCCCCATGTTGTGTACCTTATGCACAAGCAACCTAGCCATTGCAGCTGTTTTTATGCCATTCCAAATTGTATGCGTGCTATTGCTATTGACTTGCTATGGCTATCAGCTGCTTCCGGTTACGGTACCCATTTGGTCTACGGTATGGGCCAGTTGGGAAACCGCGACACAACCTGCTGCCTATGCCGTAGCCATGGTGGGCATCATACTCATCACCCAGCTGTACAGGTATATGCGGGACCGCGCCATTGCAAAGCAAAATGTCATAGCATTGGCCAGAACGTACGAACGCAGCGCTTCGTTGCAAGCCATTTACAACCAAAAGAATTGGTCTAGACTGGATCCAACGCATGGAGGTGCCATGTTGCAAAAAATGAGTCAATTGCTTGGAGCGCCATGTCAGTACCTCTATGCACATGGCCAAGAGCAGCTGGGCGCATCCATCAACAACTTTACTAAGAAGCTACACGCATTTGGCAAGTTGTTGCTGCAAAAGGCAAAAGAAGAACGCAGCCTCACAATCGACCCAAATGTACTGCAATCGGTAAGGGTGGAAGCAGTTATTGCCCAAGCACATCAGAACGTACGCGACCTAGAAGTACCCATTCAATTGCTTCTTCGAAACCAAAGTGAGGTACAGGAATTGCTGGCCGACCCGGCACTCTTGGAACGGTTGCTTACCATAAACTTTTTAGAGACCAGCAACCGTGCACAAGACAAAGAATGCATGATTACCTGTGCGATTACAGATACCTTGTTGCATTACGATTGCGAACAAACCATCCAAATCGAAAAAGAAACGCTCACTTTACCAGCATTGGCCTTCTGCATCCGTACCGATACCCTGGTACAGGAGATCAAACCATTTTACGATGCGACAGATACGGTTTCTACCAGTTGCCTCCCAAAAACTGAAGAACAATTGTACCAAGCAGAAAGCAGGCAAATCGTTGAAGCACACGGAGGCTATGTAGAGATTTTAGAAACCAGTGAAGTCCTGTCCTGTCTCTATGTATTGCCCATAGCAGGCAAGCAAGTGATGTGTTTCAAAACACATGACCCCAATGCGTTTGAGCCTCGCGTAGCCGAAACAACCGAAAGCATTCAACAAGAAAAAGAATTGGTAGAACTGCTGGTTACCCAAACGATGTTACAAAAAGACATAGTAGAAAAAACGATCGTTTTCACCAAAAATGCCTATAACAACATGCTGCGCCCATCGGGTGAACCCTACTACTATACCTATCCGATGGAAGTGACGAGATTGCTATTAGACATGACCAAAGATCCAGATGCCCTTTTAGCAGGGTTGTTGCACGATCTAGTGGAAAACACCTCAGTTAGAGTCAGTCAAATAGAACTTCTGTATGGATCTGCAGTCGCCCATATTGTCGACATGGTGACGTACTACAAGACGAATGGGTACCGATGGAAATTGGAAGCGGAAGCAAACAAAAGCATGCTAGAGGCATGCAATGACATTCGAATAGTCTATATAACGTTAGCCGATCGGTTGTACAACCTACGTACCCTACATGCGCACCAATGGGAGGACCAACAACGGATTGCAAAAGATACCTTAGAATTTTATATCCCATGGGGCAGAAAACACAAAGTAGCGCAATGGCTAGAAGAAATGCGTCAGATTTGTGAGCAAATTTTGGACAATCGTTCCCAATAAAAGCAATGGAGCAACCCGCGGGTTGCTCCATTGCTTTTTAGTTTTAGGGTCTGTCCCCTAAACTGTGTAAATTATTTTTTAGTCTTTTAGAGGACAGACTCCCTGCTCAAATAAAAGATATGCACCTTTATTTACAGGGTGATCTTCTGTATCTCCTCATGTGAGCTATAGGATATATTTACAATTTTCCATACCAAGCTGATATAGCCTAATGCTGGCAAAAGTTTTCCACAAATAGAATGTTTATATCCGGTGTATACATGCCCTACCGCAACAAAATACAACATGCATGCCGCATTGAAGCAACTTACCCTAAAGTTATACACAAAGTTATGCAAGAAGGAGGTTATCCACTTTTTTACCACAAAAAAATTTCCAAATCTTTTGTCATCCTATATAAGTTGTTCTTCAATACACCACACTGTAAAATGCGTGGTGTATAAACCAAAGAAAACAAAGAAATATCCACATTATTATGGGATCGTATGCCTTTTTCCACAAATCCACCAGATAATAAAAACAAATCTTTTTTTATTTTATCTTTTAATTTAAGTATAGATTGGAAAAGTGAATAAGTGGTTTTTTTACGATTACCAACGGGGGATACTCCTGCGGGAGAATCCACCAACAACGAAACACGAGCAGACATTATGGAGCACTTTTTCTTGCGAGACCTTATGCAATTGGCAATCGTTGGTCCCGCCAAAGCGCAATTGCTTAAAGACGAATTGGGGATACAAACTTGTGAAGATTTGCTCAAAAAGTATCCCTTTCGGTATGAGGATAGAACCAAGCAAGTTTGCGTTACAGCGTTGAATGCCAATACCACCGGTGTCTACCTGCAGGGATACATTCGAAAACTGCAGAAACGAGAACAAGGAAAAAAAAGGCTAATAGCTCTTTTTGAGGATGAAACCGGCAGGGTCGAACTGATATGGTTTCAGAATTTTGCCTGGGTAGTCAAGAAGCTAAAGCCAAACGTACACTACCGAATTTGGGGGAAACCTACGTGGACTGCAGAAGGGACGACCCAATTTATACATCCAGAGGTGAGCATGGTTGCTGAAAACCACCAAAGCAGGTGCGTGTTGCTTCCCTTGTATCCTACCACAGAAAAGTTAAAAAGAAATCAATTGGATTCCAAGGGAATGGCTGTCCTTCAAAAAAAAGTGTTGCATGCACACCAAAACGAATTTCAAGAGACGCTGCCAACCTATCTTTTAACAAAATACCGCCTGATGGATTTAAAAGAGGCCTTTCAAAATATTCATTTCCCTGCCAATGCACAGGTATTGAAACAGGCTCAACGCAGATTGAAATTTGAAGAACTGTTTTACATTCAACTCAAATTGTTTAAAATCAAGCAAGTCCGTTTGGAAAAACAAGACAGCAAACCTTTTAGAGATCTTTCGTTGTTCAACGAATTTTACCAACACCACTTGCCTTTTTCGTTGACACATGGTCAAAAAGAAGCCCTTAGGGACATGTATCGAGACCTCCGTTCGGGTAAACAAATGAATCGATTGTTGCAAGGAGATGTGGGAAGCGGAAAAACCATTGTTGCATTCCTGGCCATGTTGATCATACTCGCTGGTGAAGCACAAGTAGCGATTATGGCTCCTACAGAGGTTTTGGCCAAACAACATTATGCACGTTTTGTTGCTTTTGCTCAGCAAGTAAACGTACACGTTGCGTTGCTTACGGGTAGTACGAAAAAAAAAGAAAGGGAACACATACTTTATCAATTAAAAACTGGGATTTTACACATCATAGTCGGCACCCACGCCATGCTGAACGAAAAGGTTTCCTTCAAAGAACTGGGTTTTTTTGTCGTTGACGAACAACACCGTTTTGGTGTGGCACAACGGGCAGGTCTTTTGGCTAAAAATCAATCATATGCCCCCCATATTTTGATTATGACCGCCACGCCCATTCCACGAACGTTGGCTATGACTTTTTATGGTGACTTGGATGTTTCTACCATTCACGACCTCCCAGAGGGTAGAAAAGCGATTAAAACAAAACACTTTTACGAAAATGCTCGGTTGCATGTTTTGCAATTTCTTCGAGAACAATTGGCGTTGGGTAAACAAGTATACATTGTGTATCCCTTGATAGAAGAATCGGCTGTATTGGACTACGCAAACCTATTCGCAGGGTACGAAAGCATTACCAGGGATTTTCCAGAAGTTCTTATTGGCGTGATTCATGGAAAAATGGATGCTGTTTCTAAAGAGTTGGAGATGCGGCGCTTCGAACGCATGGAAACGCGTATTTTAGTCGCTACTACGGTAATAGAAGTGGGCATCAATGTGCCAAATGCTACTGTGATGGTCGTAGAAAGTGCCGAACGTTTTGGATTGGCTCAACTGCACCAATTGCGCGGAAGGGTGGGAAGGGACAGGGAGCAATCCTATTGCATTTTAATGACTGATTATCGACTAAATCAGGTTGCAAAGAAGCGGATTGAAACAATGGTGCGCACGACGAATGGATTTGAAATAGCGGAAATAGACCTCAAGCTTCGTGGACCTGGAGATTTGACGGGATTGCAACAGAGCGGCATGTTAAATTTAAAAATAGCCGATTTGTCTACAGATGCAAGCATTTTAGAAGAGGCACGTATCTCTGCGAAACAAATCATTCAACAGGATCCTGATTTTCAGCTGCCCCAACATTTGCCTATTTCTCAAGAATATGCTAGATTGTTGATTGCATCTGGTAGCTGGAGTACAATAGGCTAGATTCTTGCCTCCACGCTCTTGAAAAGAGATGCTTTTTTAGGCAAAACCAATGCATTTGGGTATTTTTTGTTCGTTTTTAATCCCTTTTTTTATATGTCATTGTATACAAAATTTGTAGAAAAGTTTCAACACATCTCTTTACTAAAACAAACGGAGCAACTCTTAGAGTGGGATGCCGAAACGTATATGCCAGTTGGCTCCATTGAAGCCCGTTCCCAACAGATTGCTTGTTTGACCGGGTTGATGCACCAAGAAGCTACCAGTGCTGCTTACCGAGAAGCATTGGCGGCAATGGTTGACATAGAAACCGGAAAAATAAAAATAGAAGGTTTGACGTCACTTCAACAAGCCAATATCCGGGAATGGGCCAAAGACTTTGTGCAACGGACAAAGTTGTCCAAGCGTTTTGTTGAAACGTTTTCTTCCACTGCCGCTACGGCTACGGAAGTATGGAAAAAAGCGAAGAAAACAGCCGACTTTGAGTTGTTTAAACCATGGCTTCAAAAGATGGTGGACCTAAACAAGGAGCAAGCTAACTTATTGGGATACAACGATAGCCCTTACGATGCACTGCTTGAGTTGTATGAACCAGGCATGACAACAGGTACGTTGTCTACCATTTTCTCTGACTTAGCTATTTTCTTAGCTCCTTTTGTACAAGACAATAAGACTTCGGAGCGTCCCTACCAAACGTATTTTGATCGTTCTTTCCCAGCAGAAGATCAAATGAAGTTCAACCACTGGGTGCTAGAGGCAATGCAAGTTGATCCTGCGCACTTGCGTTTGGATCTTTCCGTACATCCTTATTGCAAAAGCATTCATGTTTCCGATGTGCGCATCACCACCAACCTCGAAGGCGGTTTGTTGCAGAATATTTTTGCTGTTTTGCATGAAACAGGTCATGCATTCTACGAATTAAACCTGCCAGCCGACTGGATCAGTACAACTTCACAAGTTGCGTCTATGGGCATTCATGAGAGTCAATCCAGATGGTGGGAGATTATGATTGGCAAATCGATGCCTTTTTGGGAATATGTATATCCAACCTTTCAAGCCCATTTTCCTTCCTTGAAAACGTTGCCACTCAAGGATTTTTACAAACATATAAATCAAATTCGACCTTCTTACATCCGTATTTATGCCGATGAAGTCACCTATCCATTGCACGTTATCCTTCGGTATGAACTAGAAAAAGCATTGATAGAAGGATCCATACAAGTAGCAGATGTGCCGCATCTATGGAATACCAAAATGAAGGATTTGTTGGGTATTACTCCTGAGAACAATGCACTGGGCTGTTTGCAAGACATTCATTGGTCGTTGGGTGCTTTTGGGTATTTCCCTACTTATGCATTGGGTAACATTTATGCTGCACAGTATTTTACTGCTTTTGAACGTGATTTCCCAGATTGGAAGACAAAAGTGGCAGCTGGTTCTTTTGCATTTGTAAAAACGTGGTTGAAGCAAAACATCCATCAGCATGGTAGAATATATTCGGCAGCACAAAGTATTGAAGTAGTTTCCCAGAAGCCCCTATCTGTAGA
>JAYTOH010000008.1:0-4283 GCA_043747895.1 Amoebophilaceae bacterium | reverse complement strand
TTTAACTGTTCTCGGTATTTGGCTACCGTGCGTCGGGCTATTGGGTAGCCTTCTTGGGACAACTGTGCCACAATTTGCTCATCGGTATATGGTTTTTGTTTGTTTTCTAGTCGAATCACCTCCCGTATTCGGCTTTGTACGGCTTTGTTGCTTACCGTTTCTCCTGTGGATTGGCTGATGCCCTCGGAGAAGAAAAATTTTAGTGGATAAATCCCAAATTTCCCTTGAACAGATTTCTGATTTACAATGCGTGAAACCGTAGAAGGATCCATCCCTATTTTATCCGCTACCTGCTGTAAAATCATAGGACGCAACCAATTTACCTCTTCTCCTTCTGCAAAGAAACGGTATTGCAGTGCTAGGATGGCTTCCATTGTTTTTAAAAGGGTTTGATTGCGCTGGCTAAGTGCTTCCATAAACCATTTGGCATCTTCCAGCTTTTTCTTGAGAAAGGCGACCATTTCTTGATCTTCTGCATGGAGGTGTGTTTTGTGCTCATACGTTTTGAGCAGCGCAAGGTATTTGTTGTTCAAACGCGGTTTGTAAGTTGGGTAATAGAGCAATTCGACAGAAAGCGTGCCTTGTTTTTCTACAATAAGGAAGTCAGGGGTAAGAAAATGATCGGACGTCTCTGTACCATCGACATGTCGTCCTGGTTTTGGATTGAGTCGTAAGATATGTTTCCATGCCGCTTCTAAGGTGCGGGTATCGGGAAGGTGCAACTTTTTTACAATGGCTTTATAGTGTTTTCGGGTGAATGCTTCAAAACAGGTGCTTACAATCTGTCTTGCCAATTGCACGGTCGGATCACATTGGTTTTGCTTCTGTAATTGGATCAACAAACACTCTTGCAGATTTCGAGCGGCAATACCGGGTGGGTCCAAGCTTTGGATGGTTGTTAATACCGTTTCTATGGTTTCTAGGGATGCTTCGATGTAATGGGATACGTGCAAGTCTTGCGCAATAATTTCCAGTCCACATTGCAAATAACCGTCTCCATTTAAACTGCCTATCAACTGTTCGCCAATAAGGAACTCTACTTCGTTTAAATGCAACAAATGGAGTTGTTCGCGTAATTTTTCTTGAAGTGATGCAATGGCGGGTATTCCATTTTCACGCATAGAGGCACCATGTGCAGTATGCATTTTTTTTGTAAAATCGGCAGGATAATGGCCTAAAAATGCCTGTGTGTCTATATTATGGTCTCTGTTTGGTTCGCTAGGAGCCTCATTTTTTATTGTTTTTTCGTCATCTAACAAGGGATTTTCAGCTATTTCTTTAGAGATGTACGCATTAAGCGCAAGGGTAGGCACTTGCAATAGTTTGATGAACTGGATCTGGTGTCCAGATAGTTTAGATACTAATTTTTGCTCTAAGTATATCTTCTGCATAGAAGTAAACGGAAAAGAAAGGTAAGGATCGGTACGTTACACATTACACAAGCAGCACCCTAAAAGGAGTCCCCATACGAATGCAACAAGTTGATTCACAAACCGAACTTTCTAATGCAATTTTATGCATCAAAAACCGCAACTGAATCGATTGCTTCTGTTGGGTTACATACTACGTACCAAATATATATACTATATATACTATACTACCGGTATTAGCAATATGATGTATATTTTTGGTTTATGCCTGTATAGCCTGTCTAATTTGCAGTTTTTTTCTTGTAATAGCATGACGTTTTTGGTTTATTAAAATAATATTTCATATTGATTATCAATAACTAGTAGTTATTACGTGGCATAATAGCACATTTGTATGTAAAAACTTGCGTGATGGTGCGTGATGGACAGAATAATAAATTTCCATAAATCCGCACTGACCTTGCATATTTTTGGTATATGGACTGGACCAGTCCACACAAAGTTAAGCATTCTCTAAGAATGTAACGACCGAAATGAATCAAGCATGGTTTTGATTGCAACCAATCGCTTCGTTACAGGTTTGAGACACCATCCATACAATGCGTTGCATTAGATAGGCTGCTTCAGGATGGTCCGAAGACCCGCTTCTAACGATACAGTAGGTTTCCAGCCCAATGCATTGCTGATTTTTGAATGATTTGCGCAGAGCAAAGGCATGTCTTTCTTTCTTGTTTTTGAAGGGCTCTGTGTTGCATTTATATGCAAGTGTAAGATTTTTTCACAAAGCGCTATCAATTCCAACCCAGATACAGAGACACCTGTTCCTACGTTGTATACTGAACCAAAAGCTGTTGGATTGCCTAAAACAGCCCAAATACCCTCTACTGCGTCCGATACATGCAGGTAATCCCTACGGTTGTGCAGGTTTCCCCCTAGTATCAATCGAGTAGGGTGTTGCAGCAGTTGGTTTTGAATGGAGGGAATCAGGAAGTGCTCCGAATCGTTGGGGCCATATAGGTTAAAAAATCGAAGGATGGTATAGGCCATGTTACAGGTTCTTTGAATGGCTTGTTCGGCTAGCCATTTGCTTATGCCATAAACACAGATGGGGTTGGCCTCACTTGTTTCGATACAGGGTTCGTTTTTAGACCCATAAACAGCAGCAGTTGAGGAGAAAATAAATTGTTCTACGCCGCATTGCTCTGCCATTTCATGCAGCCGTAGGGTTGCATGGGTATTGAGCGCAACGGTTTGCTGGGGATGTTTTCTACACCAGGGTACAAAATGCAAGGCTGCCAAATGGATGAGTACGTGAGGGCGTACCATGCGTAGAATGGCTTCGATTTTTTCCGTATTGCGTATCGAAACACGGTAAACCGGAATGCCTGCCGATGCAGCCATTGAATTGGTTTTTTCGGTTGAATCTATCATGGAAATCGTATGGCCTGCTCTATCCGCATGTGTCAAAGAGCGGATAAAATTCGTACCCAAAAAACCAGCTCCTCCTGTGATTAAAATACGCATTCTTCTGTATGGTTCAAGTAGTTGCTTTGCTTTCATAGAACACCTTCTCTATTTTTCCCCTCTTTGCCAATTGAAGTGGTACATCGGTGGTCTACCGAAACAACCTACGCAACAAATCGGTTATGCCAACAACAGCCTCTCCAATATCTCCCGCCCCCACAAGCAAGAAGACCTGGTGTTTGGCTTCTGGCAAGGGAGTCAATAGCGTCTCCAACGCAGCCATGGTTACCAAAGACTTCTGCTTGCAGGTAAGGGCATGCAAGATAAGCTCAGCGGTCACACCGGGCATGGGTGCTTCGCGTGCAGGATAAATGGGCAGCAATAAAACCCGATCTGCCAAGCTGAGTTGTTCGGAAAATGCTTTGTAATACGCATGCGTACGGGAAAAAAGATGGGGTTGAAAAAGAATGGTTAGGTGGCTATGCGGATACAGGGTTCTTACCGATGCCACCAAAGCCTTGATTTCCATAGGATGGTGGGCATAGTCGTCTATACAGACTACGTGCTCGTTTTCAAGCACAAAAGAAAAGCGGCGCTTGATTCCCGGAAATCCAGCCAAAGCCAAACGGATGTCTGTTTGCGAAAGCCCAAGTTTCAAGCAAAGGACAATGGCCGCTAGGGCATTTTCTATGTTGTGGAACCCGGGAAGCGGAAGCTGCACACCCGTCATGCAAGTGTCTTTTGTTACACAATCAAAACAACTCCCACGAGGATCTGCTACTATATTTGTTGCTTGGACCGCTCCTTGGTGCAACCCATAGGTGAGACAGGTAGCAGGATGGTCGCTGCCGATCTGGAGCCGATCTGCCACCTTGTGGTGCACCACTATGGTTTGCGTTGTTTGCCGCAGGAACTGTAGGTAACTTGCTTCCATATCGGCAAGCGATGCATAGGTCTCTGGATGGTCGGCATCCATCGAGGTAACAATGCTATGGGTCGGACAAAGGTGTAAGAACGATCGGTTAAACTCATCGGCTTCTGCAACCATAAGTTCAACAGCATCGAATGCACTATTGTGCAACAGGTTTGTTTCGTAGCCTTGTACTACGCCTCCTACAAACGCTACCATGGGTAAGGTACTGTGATGCAACATGTGCGCAATCAGAGCGGAAGTGGTGGTCTTCCCATGCGTGCCAGCTACTGCTACCGTAGGCAAAGTATTGGAAATAGCACCCAGCAGTGCTGCACGTGTTTGAAGGGCATACCCCTGCTTGCTGCAATAACCCAAAAGGGGACTGTTGTCAGGAATGGCCGGTGTGTACACCACCAACGTCTGTGTGGGATGGGTACGAATTGTTTCAGGAATGGCTGCTATTGTTTCTTCACAATGGATGGTTATTCCTTCCGCTCTAAGTGTTTTTACCAAGTCAGTATCTGTACGGTCATACC
>JAYTOH010000007.1:0-1748 GCA_043747895.1 Amoebophilaceae bacterium | reverse complement strand
GTACAGAGCCCTCTCCTTTTGCGTTGTGGCAAAAATACCGCAAACAGGTATTGTCAGACCTCGAAAAGAAGATGGGTTCTGGTCGTTTAACCCATGCCTATACCCAATGGGGTGCTTTGTTGCAATCTCCAAACGAAACCACAGAAAAAGCAGCCATAGAGGCCTATAAACAACTACAAGCCGATGCACACGCGCAACAAACGTTGCGTCTCTTTGTACAAGAGATGTACAACCATCCCGAACGGTTCACCTGTTCAGAAGCAGTATTGGCTTACCAATCCATCGTCTATTTTATAGAAGATAAAAAAAACAACAGGCAGCACTTACAGCACTTAAGGCTAAAGCAACTCCATAGCAACTTAAAAAAATGGAAGGAAGATGGTCATCCCACTGGAGTCGCGTTGTGGAACATGGTGCAACAACAATACTTTAAAGAACTAGCAAACAACGCGGTCCTATTTCAATATCCTCAAAATCGACAAGCCCTTGAAAAAAGTTTCGAAAGTATCGATCGACTGGCCGAGGATCCCTATCATTTAACCTATTTCGAATTGCAGACCACCATACCCCATGGATTGGCTCAACTCGATGCTATTTTAGCCGAAGCATCTTTGAAAGAAGAAGGAATTGTAAAAAAGCTTAAGTTATATCGTAATCTTATAAAGTTGTAAGCGTGGTATAGGCCTTAGGGGATACCAATGCGGCTTTTCCTCAGCAATCTATGAGCCAAATTCATGATTTATTGCAAAAATATTGGGGCTATACTACGTTCAAACCTTATCAAGAAGAAATCATTCAAAGCATTCTAGCTGGACGCGATTTGTTGGTATGTTTACCAACAGGTGGTGGCAAGTCGCTTTGTTTCCAATTACCTGCCTTATGCAAAGCAGGGACAACCCTGGTCGTCACGCCGCTTATTGCATTGATGAAAGACCAAGTTGAACAACTGGTAAGGCGTGGCATTAAAGCAGAAGCAATTTTTTCAGGCATGTCTAGTGCAGAACTAGAACGTCGGCTAGACAACTGCATATACGGACCTGTTAAGCTTCTGTATGTTTCTCCCGAACGACTGCAAACGGATCTTTTTAAACTTCGAGCGGCCCGCATGAACATTTCCATGCTGGTAGTAGACGAAGCGCATTGCATTTCGCAATGGGGATATGACTTTCGACCTTCTTATCTGGAGATTGCGCATTTTAAGTCCACCATCCCACAGGCAAATGCAGTAGCCTTGACGGCTACCGCTACCAAAGCAGTCAAGTTAGACATTCAAGAATGGTTGCAACTCAACAATCCGCTGCTCTTTTTCCAAACGTTTTACAGATCCAATTTGGTATATTGGGTCCGCAAAACGGACCAAAAAGAAGCTCAGCTCATCAAAGCCCTAAAACAATGTACGCGTGGGTCTGTTATCGTCTACGTGAATACCCGCAAACGGGCGCAAACAATTGCGGCCCTTTTGGCCCAACAAGGGTTCTCGGCAACCTTTTATCATGCGGGTTTGTCTATGGCAGATCGCCTGCATAAGCAGACACAATGGATTCAGAATGAACGACGCGTGATGGTGGCCACAGCCGCATTTGGCATGGGCATTGACAAACCAGATGTTTCTCTAGTAATACACCTAGATTTGCCTTCCTCGCTAGAAGCGTATTGTCAGGAAGCGGGTAGAGCAGGACGCAACAATGAAACGGCTTATGCTTTGCTTTTTTACAACTTGCAAGATATTGCCTTGTTGAAACAACGTT
>JAYTOH010000006.1:0-39016 GCA_043747895.1 Amoebophilaceae bacterium | reverse complement strand
GGAAAAACTCCATGGGAATTTATTCAAAAAGAATGGGAAGTCTCTCCCGAATTATTTAACTTTGATCCAAACCAGTTCTTTATGGTACCTAACAACAAGGTAGTGTCGTCATGAAGTCATGAATACATGCATATGGGCTTAAATTTCGTATAATTGGGATATTTTATTAAACGCTCGTAAAAATGGAAAGCAAAGCATACAATCGTCATGATATATCAGACGATACTTGGCATATATTAGAACCTGTATTACCCGGAAGAAAAGGTTGCTGGGGCAGAGTAGCCCAAGATAACCGCAGATTTATTAATGCCATCGCCGATTCTCTCGTTGGCGAGATAAAGGGGTTTGGCAACGTATTTTGGCGCATTTGATCTTCTCTGTCTACTTAATGACTGCAGCGATGTACCTAGGGCAGGGGGGGCTTTATTTGGAATTTTGATCTTTACTTTTTTCTAGATTCTGGATTAATTTTTGTAGTTCTTGATCAGATATGTCATCCTTTTCACCCTTACTGTAGATAGCAATTAAAAAAACGGTTGTATTTGCAGCATGCACAAAGGTTATAACTCTAGCACCACCAACTTTCCCTTTATTTTTGGATTTGATGGCGAGCCGTATTTTGAAAACATCATCACCAAGAGGGTTTCCCTGTTTAGGATCCACTTTTAAGCTTATAAGAAGTGCTATAAGTTCCTTCTTTAGAGACGGGTACTTTTTTACCAAGCGTTTAACTTCACCATTAAAATGCCTAGCAGGTACTATTTTATAGCTCATTTAGTTCTTTCATAAAATCCTCTTCAGAAATTGTTTCTAATTTACCCTGTTTAAACAGTTGGAGATCTTTGAGTCCTTTTTTAATGTTAAGAATGATATTTTCTTTGGAATCATCCTCGTCTTTCTCTGCTATTTTTTGTGTTATACCTTCCTTGTGTAGGCGTATAATATTTAACCCTTCTAAATTTTTTAAAAGTTTTAAAGCCCTATCGTTAATCAAGTCTATGGTTATAGTGCGCATCGTATTATTTTATTTAAAGAAAAGAATAGACTGTAGTTTCATTACTTTTACCTTAATCCTTTATAAACGAATCGCATCTTATGCGAAGCTTTAGTATTTAGTATAAGATTTTGATTTACATGTATATATCAGATTATACAAAGCTATTCTTAGTATGCAACCCTTGCTGACGCCTTATATATAGTGATATTATTTGTATTTAACAAATTTATCTAATGAATTTTTAAGAAAATTTGTGCGGAATGTCAGATCCCCTCCTCCAGGCGTTCCTTTGTTAGCATATTCCCGGGTATCAAGGACTGCACCATCGGCATGCATCGGCTAGGATTCCCTATAAAGCCCGTAAAGGAAGTCCGTTGACTGAGGCACAAAAAGCCTTGCCTGCGGCGTCGAAAGCAAAGCTGCGGACTTACGCAACACGTCTAATGATGATGCCTGAGGATGTTGTTTGGATGCTATATCAGCCTATGGCGTTACCAAGCTATTTTTACAGCTGGCCTTTAAGATTGGTTGTGACTATAAAATTTTTGACTACACGGCCCATTCATTTTGATGTGACTGCTTTGCAAGTCGATCTGATGTTCAAATCCTCACATGCTTCTATGTATGCTGCGGTTTTGTGCTCCATGTCTCCTAAACCTCTCAGCACAAGCGCGTGCTGCAAAAGGTCTATTGCTCAATTTGGCCTTGCGTATGTTTTTTTGGTCACGCTTGTTTTTCCGTATCTTCATTCAAACAAACCACCGTAACTTTTTACATCATGTTCACTGCTGCCCATTCTTTCGACATAGAACAAATAAGAAGCTTGTTTCCAGCGTTGCACCAAAATGTATACGGCACCCCATTGATCTATTTTGACAATGCTGCCACCACGCAGAAGCCCCTTGCTGTGTTGCGCAGTGCGCAACATTTTTACGAGCAAGACAACGCCAACATCCACAGAGGCATACACGCTCTAGCTACCCGTTCGACGTTGGCTTTGGAACAAACACGGCGTTCTGTACAAAAATTACTTGGTGCGCCCGATGTGGAAAGTATTGTTTTCACTTCTGGAACCACTGAAAGCCTTAACTTAGTAGCCGCAACCTATGGAGAAATGGCACTCCAGCCAGGCCACGAAGTAGTAGTGTCTGAGATGGAACACCATGCCAATTTGGTGCCATGGCAACGCATTTGCAAGCGCAAACAAGCTATTTTAAAAGCCATACCTATAGATGACGAGGGGCAACTTGATACAACACAGTTGGATCAATGGATTACCAAACGAACAAAAATAGTTGCGGTGGGTTATGTATCCAATACACTTGGCACCATCAATCCCCTCAAACTCATTATAGAAAAAGCGCACGATCAAGGTGCTGTCGTAGTTGTAGACGGCGCACAAGCCGTAGCCCATTTGCCGATCGATGTTGCCGACTTGGACTGCGACTTTTTTGCCTTTTCTGCCCATAAGTTGTATGGACTTACTGGATTGGGGTTTCTGTATGGCAAAAAAAAATGGTTGGAAGCCATGCCCCCCTACAAAACAGGAGGAGCAATGGTGCAACGAGTGACCCTCACAGAGGCCACCTACCAAGCTCCACCGTATAAATTTGAAACAGGTACGCCCCCTTTGGCTGCCATTGTCTCCTTTGCAGAAGCAGTAAAGTTTGTTTTGAGTATAAGTTATCTTAAATTAGCCGCATACGAAGAAACATTGTTGTGTTACGCCTTAGCTGGTCTGGCACGCATGCCATCCGTACAATTGGTGGGTACAACCCACAACAAGGTGGGCATTGTCTCCTTTAATGTGACTGGTATACACCACTTAGATGTGGGGCTTTTTCTGGATGCAAAAGGCATTGCTGTACGCACCGGGCACTGTTGCACCCAACCACTTATGGAACGGTTGGGCATAGAAGGCGTAGTCCGTATTTCTTTTGGTATATACAATACGGTTGAGGAAATCGACTTTTTTTTAGAAACGTTGGAACACCTCATCCAAAAACGAAACTTTCGTTAGGAAATATGCCGAAAATACAATCCAAAACGATTGAACACCATCAGGACGAAATCATAGCTGCTTTTGCTACGTTAGCTGACGATCGAGAGGCTATGCTTGATTACCTGATTGATTTGGGTCATACGCTGGCTCCGATGAACCCAGCATACAAAACAGATGCCTACTTAATTCCAGGATGCATGTCACACGTATGGCTGGCAGATATAAAAGCACACGGGATGCTGGTGTTTCAAGCAGATAGCAATACTGCAATCACAAAAGGACTGGTTAGTCTACTGGTTAAAGTACTTTCTGTCCAACCAATACACACGATTGCAACTGCGAAACTCTATTTTATAGAAACAATTGGCATTCAAAATCTGGTAGGATTTCAACGGGCCAATGGATTTCTACATATGATGAAAGAAATCAAACTCAGGGCCCTTGCGCGCTTGCATGAGCACGCTACTACATAAGCAACACATAAAAAAACAACCATCGCTTCCTTATGAAAAACCATACAACAACCCTAGAAATGGATCTAGGAACGGCTCCTCCACCAAGTCATTCTGTAGATGGATTTGCAAATCAGTCAAAATACCCACCACATGCCTTGGACTTAGAAGAAAGCGTATTGGGTGCTTTGATGTTGGAAAAAGAAGCGCTCGTGGGCGTAATCGATCTCTTAAAGCCAGAAAGTTTTTACAAAGAGGCACACCAAGATATTTACAAAACCATCGTGCAGCTGTTTAACGCCTCCGAGCCTGTAGACATGCTTACCGTAGTGAATCAATTGCGCAAAAATGGGAAATTGGCCGCCGTAGGGGGGAGTTATTACGTGAGTTATTTAACAACACGCGTCAGTTCTTCGGCCAATATCGAATTTCATGCCAGAGCCATTATTGAATACGCCATCCGACGAACACTCATAGAAATTTCTACCACGGTGCAAAAGCATGCCTACGACCCTACGATGGATGTATTCAACGTGCTGGATCGCACCGAACAAGCGCTTTTTGAAGTCTCAGACGGCAACGTACGCAAAGGGTATCTGGATATGCATACCCTATTGGTAGAGGCGTTTGATGGGCTGTCCAATCGGCGTACACGTGCAGACGGCCTTACAGGCATTCCGAGCGGATTTACCTCCCTAGACCGCATTACTTCGGGTTGGCAAAAATTTGACCTGACCATCCTTGCTGCCCGACCCGGTATGGGAAAAACAGCTTTTATCCTTTCTGCTTTGCGCAACGCAGCCATAGACCATAAAACGGCGGTGGCCATCTTTTCTCTAGAAATGGGTGCGGTACAGTTGGTCAATCGACTCATCTCGGCAGAAGCAGAAATTTCTAGCGAAAAAATCAAGCAAGGTAAGTTGATGGACCACGAGTGGGAACAGCTGCTGTACAAAACAAACGAACTTTCCAATGCGCCTATCTATGTAGACGATACGCCAGCACTCTCCATCTTTGAATTGCGGGCCAAATGTAGAAGGCTGAAAGCCAAGCACAACATTCAATTGATTGTGATTGATTATTTACAACTTATGTCTGGAGATGCTTCGAGAGGAGTGGGCAACCGAGAACAAGAAATTGCTTCCATTTCTCGTGCCCTTAAAAGCATTGCAAAGGAATTGGATGTGTCCGTTATTGCCCTGTCGCAATTGAGTAGAGCGGTAGAAACCCGAGGCGGTAGCAAACGCCCTCAACTATCGGATTTGCGTGAATCGGGCTCGATTGAACAAGATGCGGATTTGGTATTGTTTCTCTATAGACCAGAATATTATGGGTTGACAGAAGACGAATCGGGCAATCCGACACAAGGACTTGCAGAAGTGATCATCGCCAAACACCGAAATGGCGCGTTGGGTAACGTATATTTGCAATTCATTGGGCAATATACCAAATTTCGAGACGGTGGGCTCCCTACTGCTACGCCTCCTGCGGATGGATTTACAACGGTCATTCGCGCAAGCAAGGCAAACGATTCAAACGACATGGTGGACTTTTTTTAGACATATGCCCAAAAAGTAAATGCTTGTGAGCAAGGGCAACTGGGTTCAAAAGTGGGGATGTCCAATAGCTGTATCTTGAATCTATTTCAGTATATTTAACGCGAGCTCAGGATTAGAAAGCGGTACAGCCATAGTCGGAGAAGTGAACAATATAAAATAGCCATGTTACTAGACAAACGAATAGTGAAGTACATTAAGCAAAAGATGAAAAAGCCAAGTCTAGGCAAAGCCTGGTCAGAACCCAACAACATCAAGAGCAAATTGTAAGAGAGTCTTTGCTTATTGGTACATGATAAATGCAAATCCGCAAAGAGCCGTATGATGGGAGACTATCACGTACGGAACTGTGCGCAACTGAGGGGGAGCCCCTCGGTTGACTCGATAAAAATCAAGCGCTGTTTTCCTTGTCCTCTTTGTCTACCGCTTTCTATGCACTCCTTGTTGCAAAGGCGCGGTTTGCAGTATGCAAGAAAGGAGAAGGGACGCATCTTGAATCCGATTGGGTATAAATGTTCTAGAATATCTTTTTTAACTGATTTACATATGATTTTTTACACTGGCGAGTACATAACCATCCTATGCTTGTTTCTTGTATTTGTACTGTTTGGAGAATTTTATTGGACCAATAAAATAAGTTTTCGTTGCCTACTTTTGGTAGTGCACCTCTTATGCACCTTAGTTTCTGCCATGCCCATCGATCGGCATATGGGCTTTTTGCTTATCGCTGGAATTTTTTTCACCCTTTTCTTGGTTTTTAAATACAAAGGGAAATGCAGTTTTCAAGATCGGTATGCAGCATACTTAAAATTAGAAAAAGAGGAAACAACCATAGTCAAAAAATACAAAAGCATTTACGATTTTCATTTAAAAAAGCTTCAATCAACAGCATATACCTCCCAAACAGAGCTCTTATGCCAAGCAGTAAAAGCAGCGCAGCACGCATTAGAAACAAAAGAAGCAGAGGACCAGGAGTTTTCATTTCAAGACGTACCCAATACATTTGATGTATTGATACACGACCTCAGTTTGAGCTACTACTACAAGGAACACATTACGTTGTATTTACGCACTGTCCCCTTAGATGCCTTAATCGAGATGGTTCGGTTTCAGTTAAAAGATAAAGTACCACTTTCGTTCCAAATAAACCTGGACAAGGAGATGCTGCTCCCTGAAAAAATTGTATGCGATTTCGAAAAACTGAGCCAGTTGATCGCATATACCATAGAAAATAGAGCCATAGAAGCTGCGGTGCCGATTTCATCCATTATAGTGGGCTTTAAAAAGGCACAAATAATATTCAATATCAACGAATACCAAAACAATGACACGCCCATTGCTACCCCTACCCGTTTTCATGCATTGGCCGTTACCTGTGACATTGCGTCGGACTCCGACCAACCAGAGGTGGGTAGGAGATACAATGGGTCGAAACCACCGCAACGGTTTCAATCCCCAGAGGCTGCATCCAATTCTCCAAAAGAAGCAGAGATTCAATGCTTAGCAAATGTACAATGCGGTTGTTTCGTGCATCCTTCTGTGGTGGTTGTTCCGTGCGACCTGGAGCAGATTCAGTTGCGTATGATAAAAGACTTAGAGGATCAATTGGATGACATAACGAAAGGGTCGGATGAGCTGGATGAAGATCTGCCAGGACCCGTTGAAGCGTTTCACGCTGCTTTACACCTGTACACATTAGATCCAGAAACGAACGCATCGCGTATGGTTGCATTGCTCAAGCAATTTTATGGCGATCAAAAACACCCCTCTGGCCGTTTTCGCTATCTACGCATTTTAGGCATCGCTCATTCTGTAGCCAAAGTGTTTCCGAATACCCCCATTGTCTTATATTGTGTGTTGTTCCACGATTTGATCCATCATACGCCTGTTTCCCTGGCTTTCCTACGTGCCAACTATGGTCTGCACCTGCTATTGCTTGTAGAACGTATGGCGGCACTGGATAAAAAAAATGGACTAGAAGCCGATACGGTAAAGATGGGTAACCGTTCCCAGCAGCTGTTTCTCCCCCAAGAAGGCGATTTGTTGCTCATTGCATTGCTAGAACGGCTCTACGACCTTAAGACGTTCGCAGCGTATACAGACAAAGCTTTTTTAGAAAACATGGCTCGTAAAACCCTTGCGCTCGACGTGCCCATCTTAACGAAACATATCCCTGCCATACGCTCTGTGTTGGATACGCACGCCACGTTTATCGTTAAAAAATTAGCAAAACAGCTAGAAACAACAGCAAATCAAGCCTTAGAGTTTGTGAAAAAGATGCAGTAATCCAACAACTCTTTAGTGTACCAGTCGATGCATGCGGTCGGTATTTTTGATTTTATCCATCAAACGTATATATTTAGGTACAAAGAACAGCACTTCCGTTTTTTTGCTTGAATTCAAAAATATATGGAAAGGAATGCGTACAGATTGGGCGTAGGCCTCATGATTGTAAACGAACATAAGAAGGTACTGGTAGGAAAAAGAATGGAGCGACCTTCTTGTGCTGCTACCACCGTTACACCATCCCAACTGTGGCAACTACCCCAAGGCGGTATCGACGCAGAAGAAGACCCAGAATCGGCTGTATTCCGGGAAATGCAAGAAGAAATTGGCACCACAAACGGACGTATTGTAGCGGCATCTGTGGGCTTGCTTCGGTATTCATTTCCAAATAACATACAACAAGAAGTATTTAATGGGCTCTACCAAGGACAGTTGCAGCGTTGGTTTTTAATTGAGTTTCTAGGAAACGATTCTGAGATAAATGTCCAACAACCCTTTCCTGAGTTTGACGCATGGAAATGGGTAAATCCAAACGAATTGGTGGTTCTTGTAGTACCTTTTAAACGAACTTTATACAAAGAAATTACAGCAATTTTTGCTTGGTATTTCACATGATTTTTCTATAATGCGGCCATTCCAATGGAAGGCTGTATCGGTTCAAGTGTGGTATTTCCATGTGGAAAACCGCAGCATATGCAGATACAGGCAGGGTTTGCGTACAGAAATAACGCCTATAGACGGCTATAGGAATGAAATTACGGGATGGTTCCCCCTACGTCACGCTCTTCCTTGCTTCGTACTTTTGTCTGGACAACCCTGCCAAAAAATCAAGCGCTGATTGAAAAAAGGAGGTGGAAAGCATTTGGAAAAGGGGGAAGAAAATAGGGATTGGGGATAGAAGGTTTCAAGGGGCGTGCTTTCAGAACGAAGACAAGGTATGACACCAAAATGGCATCAGGACAAGTTATGAAACCGCTCTATTGCAACGGACTTATGGTAAAGAACACAAAAAATTCTAAAAAATATGTCATCGATACCATTCCTGGTTGTTGCCTTCCTATTTGGATGCTTCCTGGGAGGCTTGTTTGCCTACACCTTACGAAAAGTGACTGTGGCAGCGCTACACCACACCATTGCACGACTGGAACAAGCCTTGCTGCAGCAGAAAAACGAACATGTATTGGTTCAAGAACGTTACATGCAGGCAAACAACGAGCTTGCTGCGGAAAAAGCAGCTCTTGCCCATTTGGCAACGTTGCTCAAAGGGCAAGAACGCACCTTTGAACACCTTCAAAACCAAATGACCGTGCAGTTTAAAAATATTGCCAATGAGCTATTGGAAGAAAAAAGCAAAAAGTTTACAGACCATGCCCACATTCAAATGGAACAGTTGTTGACACCTTTGGGCGAAAAAATTACCGCTTTTGAAAAGCAAGTTGTACACGTGAATCAAGAAAGTTTGGCTCGAAACGTAGCCTTGCGCACCGAATTAAAGCAGTTGCACGAACTCAATATAAAAATCACCCACGAAGCAGAAAGCCTCACAAAAGCCATCAAAGGTGATTCAAAATTTCAAGGCGGGTGGGGCGAATTTATTTTAGAAAACATATTGGCACAATCTGGACTGGTAAAAAACAGAGAATATGCCATTCAAACGTCTGTTACAGACCCAAACGGTCAACGGTTTCAACCCGACGTGGTCGTTCACTTGCCTGGAAAAAAACAAGTGGTAATTGATGCAAAAGTATCATTAACCCATTATGAGCTCTTTTTTAATACCGAAGACCCTACCCAACGGATCGTGCACCTGAAGCAACACATTGGTTCCATCAAACGGCACATTAAAACGCTAAGTGAAAAAAAATACCAACTGATGTACGATCTCCAAGGATTGGATTTTGTGCTGATGTTCATACCAATAGAGCCTGCTTTTTCCCTAGCCATACAAGAAGAAATCTCCATTTTTAACGAAGCATACGAACGCAATATTGTCATTGTATCTCCTACGAATTTAATTGCTACGCTGCGTACCATTGCAAACATCTGGCGTCAAGAGCACCAAAACCAACATGCATTGGAAATTGCCCACCAAGGAGGCGCCTTGTACGACAAATTTGTTTCTTTTATAGAGGACCTTAAAGCAGTCGGGCGTCAAATTGATTTGATACAAAAAAACTATGTAGAAGCAACCAAAAAGCTCTATGAAGGAAGGGGCAGTTTGATAGCCCGGGCAGAAAAAATGAAAAAGTTAGGTGCCCGTACCAGTAAGGCATTCGAGCAACAGTTGCTGGATAGGGTTGCACACGAAATGGAAATGGAAACGTAAACGCAACAGGCGCACCCTGCATGCCTTTCTTCGCGCTAAAATCTGGTACCCTATACCAAAAATAGATGTGTTGTGTAACGTCTCAGATAACTGGTATAAGGCTTGTTTCGGATTAAGGAAACCAGACAATCGTTGCTCAAACAACCTATCGCAATGCGTCAATATCTGCTTAGATTGCATCGCTATTTTTATTTTGCAAGGTTTATATCCCAAAACAACCAAATTTTGGTTGTTTTGGGATATAAATTTAAGAAATTTTATATTGATTAGTAAATAAATATACAATATTGTAGGGCGGACTATATACGTTCTCGGTTCCCATTTTTATGACGCTATTGTTTTGTTTCGAGTGCCAAAGCTTTTATTTTGTTTGATGAAAAATCATTCGTGGCAGTAGGTTACATTGGTAATCTTATACTTAGAAAGGAGCGTTCCCTTTGCTTTAAGGGTTTTAATGGCAATCTTTTCCAAATCATATACAATGGTTCGTTGGGTATGCGTAGGGTGTACGGTATAGTCTAGTTGCAATTTGGGTGTTAATGAAGAGGTAACCAACGTTACCGTGCATGGGTCTGCTTCTGAGACAAATAGGTCGTATTTTTTATTCGTGACCTGTTTTTCAAGTTGAAATCGTTTTACAAAATAGAGTTTTTGGGTTTGGTTGTAATACACGATCGAGAGTACATGACCGGGTGTGTATTTTTCTACACATACCACCTGAGTTGGATCCAGCTGAAAAGAGAGGGGATAGTCGGCAACCATGTAGCAACCCTCTTTCCATACAATCAGCAGCTGATCGGCGGGTCCAAATGTGCCCAGTGCAGTGCCCCTTCCATTGGGCATAATGCGTCCAGTATGCGGATCGTAGCACAGTGTTACAGCTTGTAGCGTAGAAACTCCTTGTTCTTTTCGTTGCACCTTGTAGATGGCATACTTGGTCAAGATGTTGCCTCGAGCAGCACGTCCTTTTATGGCCAACTGGGCAAAGTTAAATTCGAATTTTTTCTTGGACGCTCTACTGGTAGGTGCAAGAAAAATGGTAATGGTTTCTGCTTCTCCATTTAGATTGTCGCTCAGGTAAACAATGCGTGTGCCTGGGGTACCTGTCGTTAAGTCGTACGGCTTGTCGCGCGTAACTCCTGAGATTTGCACCCGCTTTACAAAGGAAATGCCGGTGGCTCCATCTACATAAATCAGGTTGTAACAGCGACGGGTATCGCTTTTTTTATAGATGGAAGTGTGTAGAATGTTTTTGCCCACAAAAATCTTATCGGCTAGTTTGGTTACCATACAGATGCCGTCTTTGCGGATAACGAGCGCATCGTCCATATTGGAACAAGCTTCTATCGGTTCTTCCGTTTTTAATCCATAACCTATAAAGCCTTCTTTTCGATTTACATACAATTTTTGATTTTGGATGGCGATTTCTTGTGGTTCAATAGCAGTAAAGTTGGTTAGCATTGATTTGCGTAGATGGCCTTTCCCATATTTTTCAAACAACTTTTTGTACCAACTTATGGCGTATGGGTGGATGTGTTGTAGGTGGTGCGTGACAGTGTTCCATTCGTCTTGCAGTTGAAGCAATCTTTCTTGTGCACGCAAGCCATCGTATTGAGAGATGCGTTTGATTTTAATCTCGGTTAGTCCTACGAAGTCATCTTCTGTCAGCGCCCGGTAAAATTTTGTTGCGTGTGGCATAAGGTGTTGGCGTATGGTAGCGATCACCGTCTCCCATGTTTGGCATGCTTCTATTTCCCTATAGATGCGTTTTTCAATGAAAATCTTTTCAAGTTGTGCAGCAAGCAACTTTTCTTCCAATGCGTGTTGCTGCAGCTTTAACTCTTGTTCCAGCAAGCAGGTCGTTTGTCTGGTGCTGTGGGCCAGCAGGTTGGTTACCGTGGTAAACACAGGCTTTCCATCCTGAATGATACATGCATTGGGTGCGTAACTGACTTCGCAATCGGTGAATAGATACAGTGCGTCTGTGGCTACTTCTACCGATTGACCAGCGGGGAGGTTGATAAGGATTTCTATGTTTTCGGCTGTATTGTCTACTACGTTTTTGATTTTAATTTTCCCTTTTTCGTGTGCTTTTAAGATAGAGTCAATGACGCCAAGGGTTGTGGTACCATATGGAATTTCTGTTACGACTAGGGTGTGTGCATTTTGTGCCTTGATTGTAGCACGTATACGGATTTTTCCACCGCGTTTCCCCCCGTTGTATTGGCTGCAATCGACCAAGCCACCTGTAGGAAAATCTGGAAAGAGCGTAATGGGTTTGCCTTGTATCCAATCTATAGAAGCTTCTAGGAGCTCCACGAAATTATGGGGTAAAATGCGCGTAGCCAATCCTACGGCAATGCCTTCTACCCCTTGAGCGAGCAAGAGCGGAAACTTTATCGGCAAGGTACGGGGTTCTTTTTTTCGGCCATCGTATGCCAGCTGCCATGTAGTGATTGCGGGACTATAGAGCACCTCTTTGCCAAATGAGGAAAGACGTGCTTCTATATACCGGGCAGCGGCAGCACTGTCTCCTGTGCGCACATCGCCCCAATTGCCTTGGGTATCGATCAACAATTCTTTTTGTCCCATACCCACAATGGCTTCCGTAATAGAAGCATCTCCATGTGGATGGTATTGCATGGTCTGGCCCACAATATTGGCTACTTTGTTGTATCGGCCATCGTCTATGGTGTACATGGCATGGAGGATGCGCCGTTGCACTGGTTTTAGTCCATCTTCTATGGCAGGTACTGCCCGTTCTAAGATGACGTAAGAGGCATACTCGAGGAACCAATCTTGGTACATGGTTTCTATGGGTGCCTTCTCAGTCGAAACGGTTGTATGGTTTACAGTAGTAGGTACCCTATGTTCGGTGTTGGCCTGTTTTTCTTCTTCCATGGCTGTTGCGTCCAATCAAACGATGTGTAATGCTTATGCTCTATCGCATGCAATGCAAGATGCTGGATTTTGGTTCTTATAAAAGAGCAAAATAAATCATATAATCAGTAATTTATTTCAATACTTCAACCACGCATCTTTTGCTATAGCGTATGTACTCGATCGGATTCAAGATGCGGTATTGCGCCCTTACGTCACGGTCTTGATTTCCTTTTCCTTTTCTTCTTTGTCTGCACGCTGTTTAGGCCTTTTTTGCCAAAGGCGCGGTTTGTAGTACCGACGAGATGGGCACCCGTTGCATATCATACTGCTTTGCAAGTTTTTTTACTGCTATGATCCACATGGAGCATATGATGATAAAAAGTACCATTAAAAGGGGCGCTAATTGGTCTGGTTGGGTCTTCGAAAACATGGTATAACAAATCACTTGTAAGATGGCTCCAGAAGATTTGCCCACCTTGCCACCTAGTATGTCAACCGCGGCTTTCCCTTTTGTACACATTTCATGATCCAATGGGATATAAGCCATTTCTTTGGTCACGTCGAAAAAACAATATTTTGTTCCTTTAGCCAAGATGTTTTGCAACCCGCCTAGCGTTACAATCAAGGCTAGAGGCGTTATGCCAAAGAGTTTCTGAGGCAATATGTGCAAGGAATGTCCTACAACGAGTACAAAAAAACATCCCCCAATTGCAAAGGTCACGCGAGGCGTAAGGAGTGCAGTTCCTTTCCAACCTATCTTTTGGATGACACTGTGACCAAGCAACGAACCAGTTAAAGCACAAATGCCCGTCCAGAACAATACCCGACCTTGATAGGTGATAAAGCAAGCTGGATCTTTTTGGTAAAAAAGGCTCGTTTCATGGAACCAAAGGCCTTCTATTAGATTGAACACCATAGAGTAGGAAACCATTAACACAAAGATGCATCTTAAATAGTTGGATCGAACAATGGTCCTGAAACCTTCCCAGAGACCCAATTTCAAATGAGCAGACTGCGTAGTCTTTGCTGAGGCCATCTGAGTAGGTACAATGTGTACTGCAATGTACCGATGCACCACCAAAATCAAACTGCACAATCCTACGATTGCAATCATAAGAGAAATAATTTGAAGCGTTTCCATAGAACCGTGCAGCCCTAGAAAAGCATAAATGCGTACCAAAAAAGGATCGCTCCGCATAAAGTATACCATAATGGACCCTGAAAGAAGCAAGTTGCTTTGCCCAACTAAGTTAAACAAAAAGTAAAAACGACTGGCCTCTTCGGTAGTGGTGCATTTATTGGCCAATTGCCAATAGAGTAGGGTAAAAACAATCATCGGCCAGAGCTCACCCATAATGTAAAAAAGAACCAATGTCCATTTGCTCCACATGGCAAAAAACCATTTTAAGTAGGGGTATGCATGTGTATACGCACATATGGTGTTTGGATGGGGGTGCAACCATTCTTGGCATGGGAAAAGTACCAAGCCAAATAAAAGGAAAAAGAGGAGAAAAAAGAGGAGAATATGCCGAAACACGTTCTCATTAGTCATCCTATTGCATAAGATTGCATACAAGAGCACAAACAACATGCCCACTGGCATTTCAATAAATAGCTTGATAAAGCTAAGTACTTCTGCTCCTATTGAGGTAACGACCAAGCTGTCTTTTATGCCTCGAATCAAGTTTTGGGTGAGCAAAATCAAAAACATTAAAGCTGCCATGGAGCCAAACTTGGGCCATTCGTTTTTTGAAATGGTGCCAAACAGCCGTTTTCTTTTTTTGGTCAATTTGGATTCCAATTTCGTATTTATTTGTTGTTCCATAAATTCTCTTTTTTAGTACAAAAACGGTAATATGATGGCTGGCAGAAAGCATATGGGAATGTCGTTGCTTTTTTATGCAAGCTAAAATAGGCCAAACTCAGCAGGGTAGCAAGGGTAGTAAGCGATATAGGCAAAGCGAATGGTTTTTTACGTTACGCGCTTACCAACAGCATAACAACGCTGTGTGCAATCGAATAAGGAACGATCTGCAAGATGCGCATGATTAATCCATTAAAGATGGACCAAAACTGTTTTTCCACCACGATGGTTTGTCTCAACCTGCCGATCCAGGTCATGCGTACTGTTGAACCACAGTTTTGCGTGGCGATTAAGTCAAACGGCATGGTTAAGGCCGATACAGCAATTGCAAATAACGTACAGATGACCATATTTGCAACCCATCCTTCCATGCCTTTGGTCACTTCATAAGCCAATATAGGTGCCGATCCGGCTAGTATGTTCCGTAGGAGCAGTGGCATAAAGATGTCTTTCATTTCCGCCTTGCGTTTCATTAAGCTCCCTTTATTGGCTGCAATTTCTTTTGTTTCACTGTACAAAGTGATCGCTGTTTCAACAATTCCAACCAATAAGGACTGCCAAAGCGCTAGCAAGGCTATGTGGCTTACTGGACAAAAACGAAGCGACGATAGGTACAACCATTGTGAAAAACCAAAGGAAGAAGCAGATATAAATTGCCGCAATGCATAAATGTGTGCGCCAGAAAAAAAAATCTTAAAATTTCTAGCCTGTAGGTACCCCCTGATGACGGTGGTATAGGGTTCCTTGGTTTCCTGATAGACTACTTTCACGAATTGTGTGGGTGCGAGCACATAAGCAAGCAAAAAACAAGCAACACCGTGTGACAAAGGGTCTAAAAAAAATCTGTAAAGAAGACTGTTGTATTCCATAGAATAAGTCAGGGTATGCGATACACTGTGTGAAACGATATAAGGTAATCAATATACGGATTTATAGCTATACCTCAAATAGATACGGTTTGTATGGCCTCTTTATACCCACAAAAAGAAGTATACTCTTTTAAGCGTTGGAGCCCAAATCAAAATTTGGTTGTGCGTCTCTTTTTGCGTAAACTTATGTCGGTTCAAGGGGGATAGATATGTTCTACGCTAGAATGGTTCATGGATGAAAACCTTACAGCATCTTTTAAAAGGATTTACCTTAAAACAAGTTATTGGTTCTACCGATTGTGTCATCGAAAAGCTTTGTGTAGACAGTCGAGAAGCTGCGCCTCGGTCTTGTTTTGTAGCCATACCGGGCAGTCGAGTAGATGGCCACACCTATATACCACAAGCAACAGCGTTGGGTTGTCGTGTCATTGTATGCCAAGCACTTCCGAGGCCCATTGAGGCAACGGTTACCTATGTAGTCGTAGACGCTACAGCGCATGCCTTGGGGCATATGGCCGCTCATTTTTACGAGCAGCCTAGTAAAAAGCTGCAGGTCATAGCCGTAACCGGCACCAATGGAAAAACCACCATGGTACATCTATTGTATCAGATGGCTCAGCACATGGGTTACAAAGCCGGTATGCTTTCTACAATCTGTAACAAAATTGTAGATCAAACGCATCCATCGACACATACAACACCAGATGGCTTGCACCTACAACGTTTGTTGCACCTTATGGTTGCTTCTGGCTGTCAATACTGTTTTATGGAGGCCAGTTCACACGCTATGGTACAAGAACGGTTAGCAGGAACGGAGCTGTCTGGGGCTATTTTTACCAACATTACCCACGAACATTTGGATTACCATGGAACCTTTTCGGGGTACATTCAGGCCAAAAAAAAACTTTTTGATGCATTGCCCAGTAGCGCTTTTGCGCTTGTGAATCGGCAAGATAAACACCATGCTGTGGTACTGCAAAACTGCAAAGCGCAAAAATACACGTTCTCTTTACAAGATCCAGCCGACTTCAGGGGTAAAATTGTTAGCAATACGCTACAGGGATTGGAATTAGAAATCGGAGGTCAGCGTGCATGGATGCAGCTATTGGGTGCATTTAATGCAAGTAATCTGTTGGCTGCTTCTGCTGCAGCACAATTGATGGGCTTGGACCAGAAAGAAAGCTTGATGGCACTTTCTGCCGTTCCTCCTGTCTTGGGGAGAATGAACAAAGTCTTGCATACCCAAAAGCATCAAGTCATTATAGATTATGCACATACGCCAGACGCTATTCAAAATGTGTTGGCTACCCTACGTGTTGCCCTGCCTCCAACTTCGAGAATCCTTACAGTGATGGGCTGTGGGGGAAACCGAGACAAGCAAAAAAGGGCGCTCATTGGTAAAATACTGGCAGTTTATAGCGATATTTCCTTGTTTACCAGTGATAATCCAAGAGACGAAACACCGCAATCCATTATCCAGGATATGCAACAAGGTGTGCCTCCTTTGGCTGCTTCCAAGGTACTCTATATAGTGGATCGGGCCATGGCCATTCAAACCGCTTGTACATTGGCTACTCCTCAAGATGTTGTTTTGGTGGCAGGGAAAGGACATCAGTATTATGAGGAAAGTCAAGGCAACAGGCAGTATTTTTGCGAACCAGAACTGATACAAAGCTTCTTTCTGCATAAAAAGCCATAAAGGAGGTAGGATCAGCAAGCCATTTTAAAAGTGTAAAAAATTGTAGTAACTTGCAGCCTGGGAGGTGCAACATGCTGCGTCTATCGTTTGAGCATTTTGGTGTACCCAAAACGCTCCATGGGGTAGGAGTGCGGTTCTGCACGTTCTTTTGTCCTATTGATACGAGGTCGTTGCAATGGAAAACAGTATCGGTTCTAATGTGGCATTTCCGCACATAAAACTGCAGCATACGTAGGTATTACTCGATCGGATTCAAGATGCCGAACTGCAAACCGCGCCTTTGAACAAAGGCGTGCATAGAAAGCCTGCAGGCAAAGAGGAAAAAGAAGGACAAATAAGGACTGTGGCGTAGGGGCGCAGCCCCGCTTCTTCATTCCTATTGGGTATATATACGTGTGGTTTGTGTACAACCATCGAAGACTTTATTCCAATAATATCAATACGATCGTACTTCGAAATAATGCAACAGAAAGACTTTTTAGATGCTACGCTCTTGGTCGATAAGCCAGCCGGTTGGACTTCGTTTGATGTGGTGAAAAAAGTACGTTCTTTGTTACAAATACGTAAGATAGGCCATGCTGGTACGCTGGATCCATTGGCCACCGGATTGCTTCTGCTCTGTACGGGAAAGCAGACGAAACAAATCAGTACGTTGCAAGCCTTGCAAAAAGTATATACGGGCCAAATTGTCTTGGGAAAAACCACACCTTCCATGGATCTAGAAACACCGTTTACACAAATTTGTTCGTATGAACACATTTCTGAATCAATGGTATATACAGCAGTCGCCAGTTTTATAGGCACCATCGAACAAGTTCCTCCCATATATTCTGCACTTCAAATAGGCGGGAAACGCGCTTACGACATGTCTAGGAAAGGGGAACCCCCTGTTTTGAAGCCGCGTTCGGTGGAAGTGTATGCTTTTGTACCCACAGCTATTGCATTGCCTGTGCTTTCGTTTGAATTGGTTTGCAGCAAAGGAACCTATGTACGCAGTCTTGCGCACGATTTAGGACAAAAACTGGGCGTTGGGGCCTACCTGCATGCATTGCGTAGAACCCAGATAGGAACGTATCATGTAGATCAGGCCTATACCATAGAGGCGTTAGAGGCGTTGCAGTACACCCATTCCAAACGCTCAGAGGCAATTGAATAGGGACTACCCATACCAACGTGCGTTTGGGATAGTGCTTCTATGTTGCAATCGACGCAGCTGTCACCGTTGACTAAAAGATTTATGTTTAATACAATTTTGTGATGATTTCTAATACATATTTTTTAGCGGCAACCCCGGTTGTACTTCTTCTTAGCCTATTTATAAGTTTGTGTATCAAACAAAAATTATTGTATAAGACCTGCACCGCAACCAATGTTGCTCAAGAATTGACTCGCTTGGCGCCCGATCGCAGTGACGTACTATGCGCAAGCTTTTACTTTGCTGCAAGCGCCATATTGGCTAGATACTGGAATGCATGGAGCAACGAATCCGTAGCCATTGGCTGGTATGTTACGCAAATGCTTCTTTCTCTTGGCTATTTTGCCATAGCCTTGTATGGATGGTTCTACAAACCTCCGCAGGGCCCTGCGTATAAGTGGCATAAAAAACCCATTTGGCAGTTTAAACCTTCTTGGCAGTCCGGTCTTATTTGGTTGATTGGTTTATTGATTTGCATTCCCTTAAGCATTATGATGCATTGGTTTTATGCTTATTCTGTTACATACACATTCCTGCTAACGGTTGTGCACATGGGTGTGTTGTGCTTGCTTTTGCCTGTGTATCTTGTGGTTGGATGGGGCGGTAGTTTGTTGTGCCTTGCGTATCCCATGTATGCCAAAGCACTTCCCTCTATTTTGTTGGATCCATCGGATGGGTATACCGCAGCTATAGGGTTTCTTAGTTTTTTGACATTCCCCTTTTTTAAAAAAAAGCAAGCTGCTTATCAGAAAAAAATAACGCAAATGGAGCAGCGAGAACAAGCAAGAAGAAAACAACACTTGCAGGATATTCTTGATATGGAGTTCAGACTGGAACAATTGTACAAATTGGATCAAGTGAGGCTTGCTATGACGAAAGATGTTCTAGCAGACTTGAAAATCAAGTGGTGGAAGCACAAAAGTGGGAGATTTGCATTTTCAGCTGAAGCGTATCACCTTATTGCCAGGCAATTCCGTTACTTATACAATCAATCCATTGAGAATATCAATGAGATGACATACGATCTATCAGAGGTACTGGAAGAAGAAGAAGAGAAAGCCAAAGAGACAGCAACACGAATCACGCATGCAGACTAGCATTGTGTCGTAGTCATCCCTTGACGCATTTCCCGTAGGGTCCAGTTGAAAAACCAACCCATAGATAGTGGAATTGATACGATTCCCACCTTAAGCTTGGTCGATGCTGTAAATCCTATAATGTGTTGTGGGGGTGTTTTCCAACTTGCCCCATGTTTGTTATCCCACATCCGAACCAATGATGCAATTGATGTGGATTGTATAGCTGGTTTTTTTACTTTTTAGTCCATAAGCGTCTATTCCAGCGATTAAATTAGCCAAAAAATTGTGGACACTTCTGTCGCTAGAATGTCCTGTCTGGCCTATATTGGGATTGTCCGACTTCGGTCTTTGACATTAGACCTCTTGCAGCGTTTGTCTTCATTTCACGTCAATATAGCCTTTATTTAAAGTCCTACTTTTGTTTTTTGGAAAAAAATCGTAAATTCAGTCATTGCTGATAATCTTGTACAGCTCTTTCTTAATTTTTGTTATGATCTCATATGAAACAGGCTTTATAATTGCTATTGGTGTGTATATGTGTATTATGGGATACTTGATGTTCAATTACATACGAGACCACTATTTTCGCAAGTAAAGCGCGATCCCTTTTTGGAAACAGCCATGCAAAGCATATATAAAAAGCACTAAATAGCAGATCTGGGGTGTGCCATTTGTTGCATTAGGGCTTTTTATAGTTTTGCGCATCTGCATGCGTTGTTCCATTCCCTTTTCATTACATTAGTACCTGCATAGATGCCACAATACGAAGAACGACCATACCTGCATCTGTCACAGATTGCTGAGGAAATCAGATTGTTTTGGAAGAACAACCATACATTTGAGCAATCGATGCACCAACGCAGCAATCAGGAACCTTTTGTCTTCTTTGAAGGTCCACCTTCAGCCAATGGTGCACCTGGTGCCCACCACATCCTTTCCATGACGATCAAGGATCTCTTTACCAGATACAAAACCATGAAAGGGTTCTACGTGCGCCGCAAAAGTGGTTGGGATACCCATGGACTTCCCGTGGAGCTGCAAGTCGAAAAAAAATTAGGTATCACAAAAGAAGCTATTGGGAAGGAAATTAGCATTGCAGACTACAACCAGCAGTGCAAAGAAACGGTTATGCAATACACCGGCCAATTTGAGGCCATGAACCAAGCAATTGGCTATTGGAAAGACAACAACGATCCCTACATCACATATGAGCGCAATTACATTGAGTCCGTCTGGTACTTGATCAAGGCCCTCTACAACAAAGGATTGATCTACAAGGGCCACTCCATACAGCCCTATTCACCAGCCGCTGGAACAGGCCTAAGTGCGCACGAGCTAAACCAGCCTGGCTGTTACCAGCTGGTCAAAGACCTTTCGATCGTAGCGCAATTTAAACAATGTGGCACAACCAACGACTATTTCTTAGCGTGGACGACCACTCCTTGGACACTTCCGGCCAACAGCGCATTGGCAGTCCATCCTTCGATTGTGTATGTGAAGATAGCGACCCTAAATCCCTATACGCAACTGCCCATACAGGTGATTTTGGCCGAAGAAGCCGTGGAACGTTTTTTTTCAGCAATGCAAAGCGACAACCAGACTGCTTCCCACATGCCTCCTGTTGCATCATTGCCTTGGGAAATCGTAGCACGGTATACGGGTAGCGCATTGGTTGGTTTGCGGTACGAACAACTCATGCCGTATGTACAACCCAAAGGCGAAGCATTTAAAGTGGTTGCGGCCGATTTTGTAACGACCACCAATGGAACAGGTATTGTACACATTGCGCCTACTTTTGGTGCAGACGATTACCGCATCGCGCAAAAAGAACAGATTCCCTCTATTTTGGTTGACAATGAAGCTGGCGAAAAGGTACCTATCGTAGACAAACAAGGACGTTTTGTGCCAGAGATTACCGATTTTGCCGGTCGCTGCGTAAAAGCAGCCTACGAACAAGAAGCATCGAATCTACCTTCTGTAGATGTACAAATTGCTCAAAACCTCAAACAAGAAAACAAAGCATTTAAGGTAGAAAAATACGAGCACAGTTACCCTCATTGCTGGCGTACCAACAAGCCCATTTTGTACTATCCCTTAGACGCTTGGTTCGTTAAAACGACAGCCTACAAAACACGCTTAGTTGAATTAAATCAAACCATCCAATGGAAACCTACCTCTATTGGTACAGGGCGTTTCGGGAACTGGCTTGAAAATGTTGTAGACTGGAACATCAGCCGCGAACGCTATTGGGGGATTCCGTTGCCTATTTGGCGCACGCTGGACCAAAAAGAAGAGAAGTGTATCTGCTCGCTGGCCGAACTTTCTTTTGAGGTTGAGCAATCGGTAATGGCCGGATACATTCAGCAGCCATTGCCCAAGGAGATAGACCTACATAGGCCGTATGTAGATGATATTGTATTGGTAAGCAGCAATGGAGAACCTATGTACCGCGAAACGGCCGTTTTAGACGTTTGGTTTGACTCGGGTGCAATGCCGTGCGCACAATGGCATTATCCATTTGAAAATATGGATATATTTGAAAAAAGCTTCCCAGCAGATTTCATTGCAGAAGGAGTGGATCAAACCCGAGGTTGGTTCTTTACCCTTCATGTCCTTTCTACCTTGCTTTTTGAAATGCCCGCTTTTAAAAATGTGGTCGTCAACGGATTGGTCTTAGACAAAAATGGAAACAAAATGTCCAAAAGCCAGGGAAATGCCATTGATCCGATGGAACTCTTGGACCACTATGGCCCAGATGCTACCCGCTGGTATATGATCAGCAATAGCCACCCATGGGAGAACTTAAGATTTGATACCGCAGGTATAGAAGACGTGACCCGAAAGTTTTTCATCACCTTGCACCATATCTACAATTTTTTTGCCCTCTACGCCAATATAGACCAATGCTATTTTACGAAATCCGAGCCAGTAGTACTGCATGAAATTGATCGGTGGATTGTTTCTCGCTGCCAGACGTTGATTCAAACGGTAACGCAAACATACGATGCATACGAAGCAACAACAGCTGCTCGAGCCATTCAAGAATTTGTCGCAAACGATTTGAGCAATTGGTACGTGCGTCTCAATCGGAAACGATTCTGGAAAAACACCCACGATCCAGACAAAGCAGCAGCCTACCAAACCCTATACGATTGCCTGATCGTCGTGGCAAAACTTATGGCCCCAATTGCGCCTTTTTATGCAGACTATTTGTATCAATCGTTGAACAATAGTACAAAAAAAGAGATGCATACTTCTGTGCATCTGGCAGATTTTCCACTCCTGGAAGCGCAATGGATAGATGCTGCATTGGAGCTTCAGATGAGGCATGTACAAACAATCGTTTCTTTAGCACATGCATTGAGAAAAAAATACAAGGTTAAGGTTCGACAGCCATTGCCTAGTGTACACGTTGCATCTGCTGTGCTGGCTGCTACAACACATTTAGCCAATTTAGAAGAATTGATTAAAACCGAAATCAATGTTAAAAGCATTCATTATTTAGATGGTACGACGCATCTACTGTATAAAAAAGCAAGGGCGAATTTTCCCCTTCTGGGCAAACGTTACGGTTCGAAAATGAAGCAACTAAGTGAGGTAATTTTGGCATTCAACCAGAAAGAAATTGCCTCTCTAGAGGAAGGAAACACACATCTGCTTTACTTGGACGAGGAAGAAATTCCCCTCACGTTGGCAGATGTCATTGTGACTACAGAAGATGTGCCAGGTTGGTGCGTGGCCACTGAAGGTGTCGTTACTATTGCATTGGACCTTACGTTAACCGATGCATTGCACAAAGAAGGGGTAGCACGTGAATTGGTGCACCGCATCCAACAATTGCGCAAAGAGATGGGATTGGCAGTGACAGATAAAATTACCGTTTGTATCCAAGAAGGGTTACCCATGCTCACCGAGGCGGTACAAGCATACAAAGCCTACATTGCTACCGAAACCCAAGCGCTTCAACTAACCTATGGCGCATTGGATGCTTCCAGTGCAACGGTTGAGATCAATGGCATGCAGGCAAAGCTGCACGTGCAGAAAACAACATGTACTTAATCCAAACGAAGATGCGGGATTGCGGCTCCTGCATCATGGGTCTTCTTGCTCCGTATTTTTGTCTTGATACAAGCGCATCAAAAAATCAAGCGCTGATTGAAACAAAGCGGTAGAAAGCGATTGCACGCTTGCTATACGCTCCTTGTTTCAAAGAGGTGGTTTGCAGTATAGACGAGATGGGAACCCACAGCTTGAATCGAATGTAGTATAGGTAGGAATCAGTCCTTTCATTCCGATCAATTTTATACCATTTTGAGCATACGCCCTGAGCACAAATTAGCCCTTATCCCTTCTTTGGTTTTCAGAATAATCGCTCCTGATGGAGCCAATCCTTCAAATAGGCCATGCACTTCTTTTCCTTGATTTTCAACTTTTACCCATTCTCCTATGTATAGCATGTGCCGTTGGATATAGGGATGTAAAGCCGAAAACCCTTCCTGTATCAATGTTTGGTATTGGGTGAGCAAATTTTGGTTGAGTCGTTTCAGAACCGTTTCCTTAGAAAACGTATTGCCTGTTTCAATGGCCATAGACGTAATCGGCTGATCCATGTATGGAATGCATGCTTGTGGCATGTTGACATTCAGTCCAATCCCTATTAAAACAACATCGTAGTGTCGTTGAAAAATGGTCCCTTTTTTTTCGCATAAAACACCACAAACTTTCTTTTTATTTGCGAAGACATCGTTGATCCATCTGATCTGTGGATGGAGGTCAAATGCTTGTAAGGTTTGGGCCACAGCCATAGTACTACTTTGGGGCAGATATACCAATGCGTGTGCGTGCATATGTGGCCAAGGGATCACATACGTAAGGTATAAGTTGTGTCCTACTGGGGAGAACCACGTTCGGTCGTGCTGGCCAAATGCATCGGTTTGCCCAGCTGCTCGGATTAAAAGCCACTCATTCGTAGCCATAATATCTTGTCCAGTGGTTAGCTTTGTCGCTTTTTCTCGGGCTATGGTTTGTGTAGAAGAGTGTATTTCGTAGTTTTCTGTCTTGATTAATTTATTTGCATCAGTTGCATGCGCAACCCATGTATCTTGCTCTACCTTTGTTTGACCTGTTGATTGTCCTTTGCATGGGCGTTGTTTCAAATCCATTTTCAACTATGTTATCGCTGGGGAAGGTGGGTTAACAGTTTTTTCTTGCTTTTTTATACCTCCCTTTGCTTTTCGTTTCGGGCGTTTCGAAATGAAGCAACAATCCATCCCCCTCCTAGTACATCTTCTCCTTCGTAAAACACAGCTGCTTGACCCGGTGTAATGGCATGCACGCCAGAACCAAAAAATACATGCATTTGGTCCTTTATTTGTTCAATAACGGCAGGGGTTCCTGGATCGTTGTACCGAATTTTGGTAACGGCATCTACTTTTTTCCCTTCTAGGCTTTCGTATTTGGCTAAGTTTAACTTATGCACATACATACCATCTCGGCGCAATGCATCAAACGTACCCAATACGATTCGATTGGTTTCTTTTTGGATATCAGTCACGTATACTGGATACCCAAGTGCAATATCAAGCCCTTTTCGTTGTCCAATGGTATAAAAGGGATAGCCTTGGTGTCGTCCTACGATGGTGCCATCTTCTAGGACAAATTCCCCATCTTTTACCTTTTCTTCCAGTCCTGGAACCTGCCGCTTTAAAAATCCACGGTAGTCGTTATCGGGAATAAAACATATTTCGTACGATTCAGATTTGGTTACCAAATCGGTAAATCCCCGTTCGGCTGCAAAAGCTCGAATGGCAGGTTTGGTAAGTTTACCCAAAGGCAAAATGGTTCTGCTTAAACTTGCTTGCGATACACCCCACAAAGCATAGGATTGGTCTTTTTTCAGATCCACTCCTTTGGAGATCACATAACGTCCATGCGCTGCTCGAACGTTGGCATAGTGGCCGGTAGCCAAGTAGTCGCAATTCAATTTATTGGCGCGTTGCAGTAGCGCATCCCATTTGATATGGGTATTGCACAACACGCAGGGATTTGGGGTTCTTCCAGCTAAGTATTCGGTTTTAAAATTATGAATGACTTGTTGGCCAAATTCTTCTCGGATATCTACCACAATATGGGGAAACCCAAGGGATACCGCTACATTTCGAGCATCGTTAATCGAATCCAAACTGCAGCATCCGGTTTCCTTTTTTTTACCTCCACTATTGGCATAGCTCCAGGTTTTCATAGTAATGCCTACTACTTCATAGCCCATTTCGTGCAACATAATGGCAGCCACAGAACTATCTATTCCACCACTCATAGCGACTAATATACGTCCTTTTCTACTCATTTAATACTTTGCTTTTGGTCTAAAATAGGCTATAGGCATGTTCCCTCCTCTTGTCTGGATACAAAAATACAAAAAAATCAAGCGCTGATTGAAAAAAGGAGGTGGAAAGCGATTACACGCCTTCCATACACTCTTTTTTTCCAAGGCGCGGTTTGCAGTACGGAGAGATGGGAACCCACCCCTTGCATCCGATAGTGCATATTTTTCAAAATATCTTAACCCAAATATTTCATCTTGAAAGCACGCCAATGAAACGTCATTCTGATTGCTTTAATGCAATCTTTTTAGGCTCAGCACCTTGCTTTTTAGAAAAAACAACCTGTACAATACCATTTTCGTAGGTTGCCTTGGGTTCCGACTGTTGGTCGACCGTTTCAGGCAAGGTTACACAATAAGAGTAAGCATAAGAAGCCTTTCGATAATACTTCCGTTTTTTATCTTCTTTTTGTTCGGACTTTTCGCCCCGTATCCACAGTTTAGATTCGCTGATCGACAGGTCTACGTCTTCTTGTTTTAAACCTGGCACAGAGGCTTCTACCCAAACGGACGCAGCATCTTCTGATACCGACAATCCTTTTCCATGGGTACAAGAAAAAGGCAACAGGTCTGAAAATCCAAAGTTATCTTCCTTGGTATCCAGCAAAGAAGGGAAGTAATTGATAGATTTCCACATAGGCACATACGTTTAATTGTAAAACATGCTGTAAAAAATTCCCGTAACAAGCTACACCACTCTTTTTTGTCTTGCCATAGTTACCCACGATTTTACTATAAAAATTGCAAACTTGCAAAGCGTCGACTTCGGTTGATCCGAACATGCTGCACTAGAACTAGAAGCTGAAAAGCCTCCTACGCCTTCAAAAACCTTCTGGATAAAAAAGAAACGAAGAAACAAAGCAACGAAGAGAAACGCTTTTTTTTAAATAAAATCATTCTTATTTTTATACCCAGGTAGGCGCTAGGAACCGTGCACATATCGAGGCCATTGCAATGAAAACGTGCGTTCGAGATTAGGAGCAAAAAATAGCTTGAAAAAACCAATTTGTGTTTATATATTTGATATATTATAAGATAAATCAAGCAAACAACAAGGGCAGCTGGTGGTAAATCCAACAAAATTAGTAGAAACTTTCTGACACTATTGATGCATTTTTAAAACAATTTATGCCATACTAGGAAGTTTGATTAGAGCCCCTTCAGCACGCAGTGCTGGTTGAGGGATTTTTAGGCATACTGAGGTCGCGTGCCGCAGCACTAGAGCGCTTTCAGACGGTCTCATACCCATGACAATTATCTCAGATAACAACACAAAAGAAAGATAATATCATGCAGATAAATAAAAGCTACAAGGTAGGATTATTGGCTTTATGCGCTTTTGCTATTTTGTATTATGGCTTTTTGTTCTTAAAGGGGCACAACATATTTTCAAAACACAACCAGTATCGTGTCTCATATCCTGTGAACAAAAATTTAATGGTGTCTGCTCCTGTGAAATTAAAAGGACATGTAGTGGGTATGGTCACAAAGATAGAAATTGTCCCTAAAAAAAATTACAGCACCCTTGTGACCATTGAGTTGGATAAAAAATTTCCTTTGACCACAAACAGCAAAATCATGCTGAACAATGCAGGCATGATGGAAGGGAATGTCTTAGAAATCGAACTCCACGAGGGCAAACCATTGCCCACAAATACCGTTGTTGTTGGCCAGGTCCATCCAGATTTTAACGAAGTAGACATTCAAGCAATGACTTCCCAAGTATCGATTATAACCGGTAATCTGATCAAAATTACGGAAGGGATTGATGCTATTTTAGGCAATCTGGAAAAAGCCAGCCATACGTTCACCACTGCAGTTGACAAAGTTCAATACAATGTACATACCATCGTTAAAAATATCGAAACAATTTCTATCCCCTTGGCTGATTCCACAACAGGGGTCCCTGCTATGGTACCGGCCATACATAAAACGATTGCACAAATTGAATCCATGCCCTTTGCAGAAGTTTCGTGTAGCTTGAACCGTATTTTGCACAATACAGAAGAAATCATGCACGCTATGTCCAGTAAGCAAGGCACATTGGGGCTGTTGATGCGGGATGCATCCCTATACAATAACTTAAATAGAGGCGTAAATCAGTTAAACGCATTGTTGCTTGACGTGCGCAAAAAGCCCTTTCGATACGTGCAGTTTTCTGTGTTCGGTCCTAAAAAAGAAAAGGTAAAATTCTTAAGCACACACAACGCACATGCTCCTTGCAAGGAAACATAGAATTCCCTAAATTTGTATTGAGCTATTCCAAACGATTGCAATTAATTGCATTGATTGTGTTTGTTTTTTATAGCTGGCATGAAGCCAGTAGACCCTTAATCGAATCACCTTGTTTTTTCCTATTTATTGCATTAAATTGTTGAAAGTAGCAATAGAAAGACCAAACCCTTGTACTCAAAAATAGATGCGTATTATGAACGATTACATAACCAGTTACGAGCGTTCTCGTAGAGCTATTGATGGTGGATTGCAACGCTACATGGTTAAAGTATATGGCCATGTTGCTTTCGCCCTATTGGTAACTGCCCTAGGGGCTGCTGCAACGTTGACTTTTGAGCCTTTGTTGCGTCTGCTTTTTCATTTTGATGCCTTTGGAAACCTGGTAGGACACACCGGTCTAGGCATGGTGCTCATGTTTGTACCATTTGGCATTGCTATGTATCTCTCATCAAATATTTTTCAGGTTCCATTTGCCCGTTCCCGGCTGCTGCTCACACTTTATGCTGCCTTAACGGGGATTTCGCTTGCTTCATTGGGCTTCCATTATACCATTGATTCTTTACACAAAACGTTTTTGATAACTGCTGTTACATTTGGTACAATGAGCCTTTATGGTTATGCAACCAACCGTGATTTGTCTTCCGTAGGTTCTTTCTGCACCATGGCAATTTGGGGACTTATCATTAGTTCGGTTCTAAATCTGTTTTTTAACAGCCCAGCCGTAGATTTCGTAACTAGTTTTGTCGGTGTAGTAGTATTTGTCGTTTATGTGGCATACAATACCCAAAAATTGAAGGCATTGTATTATGAGATCCAAGATGCTTCCATAGCCGAAAAAGCTGCTCTCATGGGTGCCTTTACATTGTATCTCAATTTTTTAAACCTATTTCTCTATCTGTTGCGTTTCCTAGGCGAACGCAAAAGAAGGTAGTTTTTATATATACTAGATCGGAATGAAGATGTGGATTGCGGCTCGTGCACTACGGATCTTCTTGCTCCGTACTTTTGTCTTGATACAAAAGCTCCCAAAATCAAGCGCTGATTGAAAAAAGAGGTGGAAAGCATTTGGCAAAGAAAAGAGGGGAATAAGAAAAGAGGGCACATGTTGCAGGACGGACCAGCATCTTGAATCGGATGTAGTATATAGTCTAAAAATACATGCATAGGAATACCAATAATACATTACTGCAACATTTCTACGTATGTTAAATTCCACACCGTGCCCATCTTAAAAGCCGTCGCAATTGATGGACCATAGCAGGTTCCATTGCGATGGTATCATCTTATAAAAGTATATGATTCATGCTGTATGCCCTGGCATGATCGCTTACCTAACAAGGCCTCGTATTACGTATTTTTAACACTATAAGCGTTAGAGGGCCAAACAACTCTACTGAAGAAAAGTAAATCATTGATATGCATGCATACAAATAGCAAGAATATTTGGGATCAATGTCTAGCGTATATGCGCGATCAACTAAACGAACAGACTTATAAAACTTGGTTTACCCCTATTATAGCCAAAAGTTTTAAGGATAACGTGTTGACCATTCAGGTTCCCAGTCAATTTTTTTATGAATGGTTGGAAGAACACCATCTTTCTTTGCTCAAACAAGCGGTTCGGCAAGTAATAGGTCCAGATGGGAAATTGGAATATGCTGTTGTTATTGATCAAGGAACGAAAAGCAAAGGACCTTTGCTGGTTAACCTCCCTACTTATCCGGGCCCCGTACCAAAGCATATTGCAAACTCCCAGAAAAACTTTGCAGTCTACAACGAACTCTTTCGTCTAAATCCCAATTACATTTTTGATACCTTAATAGAAGGAAGTTGCAACCAATTGGCAAAATCTGCTGCACAGGCCATAGCACATCAGCCAGGAGGTACGGCTTTTAATCCGCTGATGCTCTATGGCGGCGTAGGCCTAGGAAAAACGCACCTTTCACAGGCGATCGGAAACGAAGTAAAGTCTTTGTTTCCAGATAAAAAAGTAGCCTATGTATCTTCTGAAAAATTCACTACGCAATTTATTGACGCATTGCGGGGCAATAACATACAAGCTTTTACAGAACAATATATACAGATCGATCTGCTGATCTTAGATGATATCCAATTTTTGGCGAATAAGGAAAAAACACAGGAAATTTTTTTCCATATCTTCAATCATCTGCATCAAGCTAAGAAGCAAATCGTCATTACAGGGGATGCTGCACCACGCAATTTAAAAGGATTGCAAGAGCGCCTGTTGTCTCGGTTTAAATGGGGATTAACAGCCGATCTACAATGCCCTGACTTTGAAACACGCATTGCCATTATCCACAGTAAGGTAGCTGCCGATGGCATAACCCTTGCTTCAGAAGTAATTGAGTACGTTGCAGAACATGTCAATACCAACGTTCGGGAGCTCGAGGGGGTCCTTATTTCCTTAATCGCACATGCTTCGTTGGTAAAGAAAGACATTACCATAGAACTTGCCCAACACGTTTTAAAGCACATTGTGCTACCGCCACCTACTGCAGAAACCACCATTGAGTTGCTCCAGCAAGAAGTAGCGGTACATTATAAAATTTCATTGGATGCGCTTAAAAGCAAGTCAAGGAAGAAAGAAATTGTAACTGCTAGACAAGTAGCCATGCACCTCATTAAGAAATACACCAAGCATTCTTTAAAGACCATAGGCGCCTATTTTGGTGGCAGGGACCATACTACTGTTTTACATGCACTGCATACGGTCGACCATCTGTTGCGTACCGAACCAACCTATGCGCAACAGTACGAAATGCTTGAAGCTAAAGTTAACGTATTTACGGGACCGCAATAAAAATGTGGAGGCACTGTTTCGGTTGCTGCAACAGCTGTTTAAAAGCGATTCGGATCCATTGGACGATGGGTATTTTGAAATGCAAACACTTTCTATGTAGCACAACGCATCATCTGCCAAAGTGTGTCTTTTAACTGTACAATACCCTCTGTTGTATGAGCAGAAATACATTGATACTGTATTTCATTTGGAACTGTTTGCAAAAGCACCTTGCGGCTTTTTGGATCCAATAAGTCTACTTTTGACACAACAAGCAGGCGTGGTTTTGCCAGTAAAAGAGGGTCATGTTCTGCTATTTCTTTGAGCAAGAGCGCATAGCTTTGCGCTATATTTGTTGTTTCCGCACCCACTAGAAACACCAAAACAGCATTCCGTTCAATGTGCCGTAAAAAACGGATGCCTAACCCCCTCCCAACGGCTGCACCTTCTATGATGCCTGGAATATCTGCCATTACAAATGACTGATCTTCTCGGTAGGCAACCACCCCTAAATTGGGTGTTAAGGTGGTAAAAGGATAACTATCGATGCGGGGTTTGGCAGCAGAGACTACGGAAAGCAAGGTAGATTTACCTGCATTGGGCAAACCTACTAACCCCACATCTGCCAACAACTTTAATTCCAAAACCATCCAATCTTCCATTCCAGGTTCTCCTGGATAAGCAATACGAGGTGCTTGCTGTGTAGCCGTTTTGAAATGAAGATTGCCCCATCCTCCTTTGCCTCCTGGCATTAGGATATGCTTTTTTTTTATGCTCTAGGACTTCTACCAAGACCTCTGTACCATCTGCTCGCTTGGCAACAGTGCCCAAGGGAACGTCTAAGATCACATCTGCTCCACTGGCTCCTGTTTTATGCGCATCTCCCCCCGGCTGCCCATTAGGTGCTTTGATGTGTTTGCGGTATTTCAAGTGCAATAGGGTAGAACGTTGCTTGTCCCCACGCAAAATGATGTGCCCACCTCTACCCCCATCTCCTCCATCTGGACCTCCTTTTGGAACAAACTTAGCCCGCATGAAATGTACGAGCCCAGCACCTCCTTTTCCAGCTTTGAGATAGAGTTTAACATGATCAATAAAATTGGACGATGCCATATCTGTTTCGTTATCGGTTTGTACACGTGGGAGCAATGGACAGGAACTGTTTGTTGTCCTAGACTTCTGCTAGGACTGATACGCTAGGAGCCTGATTTTAAAATAAAAATACGGTTTTTTTGTGAATCTTCTCTGTTTCTAAAAAACATGCACACGCATGACTTGCTCGATGAATGCATGGATGCTTAAAAATCAAGCGCTGATTGCATGCTTTGTGAACACATCAAACAAGCTTATATTTGTATAGAGAAAGGGCATTATACATGTCATGAAAGGGCAGCTATGTCTGCCGTTGTATCGTTTGGGCAGAAATAGATCCAATCTGATCCACAAAACATACCAATTGATAACGTAGTTATGCAACATCCTATAATAGAAGCGCCTCTAACGCCTGAGCTCCAAGAAGCTATTGACAAAGGTTTTTCTCAACATGCTGTTGCCACCGTAGGATTTGATGGTTTTACGACGAAGCCAGTTGCATTTGAAGTATGGGAAGGTGCAGAACGCATTGGCGTATGCGTTGTGCAGGTATTCTGGGGTAGTTTGTACATCAAATATTTAATTGTCAATGAGCAATACAGAGGACAAGGTATTGCCAGTAGGTTGGTTGAACATGCCCTTGCATACGGAAAGGCCAAAGGTTGCACATTTGCTTCTGTTGCAACAATGAGCTTTCAAGCTCCCCTATTTTATCAAAAACTGGGCTTTAGGATTGAACTAAAGAGAGCGGGGTTTGCTACCGGTGCTGCTTGCTATTATTTAAGAAAAGATTGGTAAGGATAGACGCTGTAGGAATGAAGATGCGGGGATGGATGGTGCCTTTATGGCACAATTTTTCTTTTTTAGTACTTTCGTCTGGATACATAAGTACTAAAAAATCAATTATCTAAGCCTCTTTTCTCTGAAAAATTTGAGCATAAAACCATCCTATTATTGGAAATGCCTCCCACTATTTGTATAATTATGCAATTATGAGCTCTTTAGAGCATGGATAGATGCTACAAAGTAAGCTAAAGGTCTATTCCGTTGCAACGCGGCAGGAGTCAAACCCATAGACCCGTTATGCGTGCCGTGCTGTTGCGTATAGTGTAGGCAAACCCTTAAACGTTCCATTTATTTATTTTGACAGTGCAGACCAACGAATTGATTCCGTATTACCAAAAGAGTACATTTGTACAAAACCTAACCAACGCGTTGCGCCATACTCCAAAAAAAGAAGCCATACACCTCCAGGGTATTTCAGGCAGCCTCGATGCCTTACTGATTGCAGCGGTACAGCAACACACCGCACAGTTGCAGTGCATTGTATTGGAAGCCCAAGCAGCTGCTTGGGCCCTCTATGGGGATTGTTGCAGCCTCTTATCTGCCCATAAGGTATTTTTGTTGCCTGGAATGGGGCCCAGTAGATCGGAACACAACCAATCGGTTCAACACAAGCAAATAGAAATTGTACATGCTTTAATGCAACCGGACACAGTGGCCGTGCTTGTAACGCATCTGGCAGCCTTGATGGACAAGGTAAGGGATCCCATTTTGGGTCGGGCGCAGCACCAACACCTAAACGTAGGGCAAGCACTGTCGCTGTCCGATTTTTTAGATTTCCTCACGGAACAACAGTTTACCAAAGTAGATTTTGTCTGTGCGCCAGGGCAGTTTGCCCTACGGGGAGGCATTGTAGACGTTTATACGGCTTCAGAAGCTTTTCCATATCGCATCGAATTATGGGGCGATACGGTGTCGAGCATACGGTTGTTTGACCCGAAAGACCAAAAGTCGTTTCAAAAAACCACAACGGCAACCATTGTACCTTACCGCATGGTGGCAGCAGTACCCGCTACTGCTTGTGTTTCGGTTGCCGCTTGTTTGCCCCCAGCCACTACGCTTTGGTTCCGCAACAAACAAAAAGCGTTGGATCGGCTTCAGTCGCTTTGTTCCGATCCAGTCTATTCCATGCAACCGCCCCCTTATGAGCCCCTAACAAGCGTATTGGCTTCTTTGGACCCTTTTCGCCAAATCGAATGGGGAACAGAGCAGTCTTCTGCCGGCGGCCCCATACAGGTCTACGGCTCTGAAGCACAACCCGTTTTTCGGCAAAACTTTGACCGACTGGCTGAGGACCTAGCCCAACGCAACCAGGCAGGCTACCGTACGTTTGTTTCTGCGGTAGCTGTTGGTCAGCTCACACGGCTCCAAGCTGTTTTGGATGAAAAACCTACCAAATCCACTTTTGTGCCGCTGTTGTTGGGCCTCCGGGAAGGTTTCATAGACCACGATGCCAAGATAATTTGCTATACCGACCATCAGATTTTCAACCGCTATTATCGATACCAACCGACCAAGCGCACAGCCCCAACCGAGGCATTGCTGATACAAGCAGTCAAAAACCTACACCTTGGTGACTATGTCGTACACAGAGACCACGGTATTGGCCGCTTCTCGGGCCTACACATTTTGCAGGCAAATGGATCCAAGCAAGAAGCCATTCGCCTTGTTTACAGGAACAACGATACCGTTTTTGTAAACGTAAACGAACTCTATAAAATCAGCAAATACACCAGCAAAGAGGGCACTCCACCTACGTTGAACACGCTAGGAACGGCTGCTTGGCAAAACAAAAAAAGCACCATCAAGAAGCAGATCAAGGAGATGGCCCAAGAGCTCCTAGCGCTCTATGCAGCACGCAAAAAGAAGGCAGGATTTGCTTTCAGCTCAGATACGGCCTTGGATGCCGAATTGGCTACTTCTTTTTGTTACGAAGAAACCCCAGACCAGGCTGCTGCCATTGCCGCAGTCAAGGCAGATATGGAACGTCCCTATCCCATGGATCGATTGGTGTGTGGCGATGTGGGCTTTGGTAAAACCGAGATTGCCATTCGTGCTGCTTTTAAGGCTGCAGCAGACGGCAAGCAAGTAGCCGTATTGGTACCTACGACCATCTTAGCATTGCAACACTACCATTCGTTTGTGCAGCGCCTGGCCGACCTGCCCGTGGAGGTTAGTTACCTCAACCGCTTTAGGTCCAAACAAGAAGTGCAGCAAACCTTGGCCAAAACGGCTTCTGGGTTGGTAGACATTTTGATTGGCACCCACAAGTTGTTGACGCCGTCGGTGCAGTTTAAAGACCTTGGGCTATTGATCGTTGATGAAGAACAAAAGTTTGGCGTACGTGCCAAAGAAGCGTTGCGCAAATGGCGGGTAGCGGTAGATACTTTGACCTTAACCGCAACACCCATTCCCCGCACCCTGCATTTTTCTTTGATGGGCGCCCGAGATTTGAGCCTTTTGACCACGCCGCCTGCCAACAGGCGTCCGGTTCAAACCAACTTACACGTCTGGGATCGTTCGTTGCTTCAAGCAGCCATTCAAACGGAGATGGCTCGAGGCGGCCAAGTGTTCTTTGTGCACAACCGCGTAAGCAACATTCAATCCATTGCCCAACTGCTGTCCGAATATGTCCCACTGGCGCGCATTTGCGTAGCCCACGGTCAAATGCCTGAGGCCACTTTAGAAGAAAAAATGCTGCAGTTTGTGGCCGGACGCTACGATGTGTTGGTTGCCACCAGCATTATTGAATCAGGATTAGACATTCCCAACGCCAATACCATACTCATCAACGACAGCCACCTCTTGGGACTGTCTGACTTGCACCAAATGCGGGGGAGGGTGGGCCGTTCCAATACGCAAGCTTTTTGCTACCTGTTGGTCCCCGAAAATGCCCCATTGACACCTGAAGCAAAATTGCGGCTAGCTGCTTTGGAAGAATTTTCAGACCTAGGAGAAGGCTTTAACCTAGCCATGCGCGACTTAGACATACGTGGAGCAGGCGATCTATTGGGTGCTTCCCAAAGTGGGTTTATTGCCGACATTGGGTTCGAAACCTACTGTAGGCTCTTGGAAGAAGCCGTAGAGGAGGCCAAAGGCGAGTCCCAAGCGTTGTTTCCTGCTGAAAAAAGTTCCAAAACGCTTGACGACTGTATCGTTGAAACCGATTGCGAGGCCCTCTTGCCACCCGAATATATTTCCCATATGGGGCAGCGCATGGCGTTGTATAGCCGGCTCAATCATGTCAAAGATGCCGGGCAGTTGCTGGGCTTTCAAGAAGAGCTTATAGACCGTTTTGGGCCCTTGCCTCCCGCTGTGGAAACCTTGTTGGAAACCATACAGTTGCGTTGGGAAGCCCAACGCATTGGCTTTACAAAACTCACCTTCACCCATCAAGCCCTCCGGTGCCACTTGGGTAGAGACTTTTTGCAAAAACATCCTTGGATGTGGCAGCAACTGGTGCAGTATATGAAAGACCATCCTTTGGATTGCCAGTTTAAAAACATGGAAACCCATTTTGTGCTTACCCTTACGGGGCCCTTTTTAGATCCGACCGCGGCACGCACCTGTTTGGCAGGTATAGGTGTTGGTATGGCGTAAGCTGCGCACAATATATACTCAATCGGAATGAAGATGCGGAATTGCGCCCCTACGATAGGATAGGGTCCTTCTTTTTTGGTACTTTTGTCTGGATATAAAAGTACCAAAAAATCAGGGCCTTGTTGACAGCATGTGATCTGAGTCGTATGTTTGTAGTGATACAATAGATCTGTCGCTTGGCATTTTCTGATACAAAATTTACTAAAAATGTTGGCAATGAAAAGGATGTATATGTTCTTAACCAGTATGGTGCTTGTATCCCATGACGCAGCACAAGCGCAAGTTAAAGCCATAAGCTTTGAGGAAGCGGTATCGATTGCCTTAAAAGGGAATTTTGACATTTTGAGTGCTAAAAGCATTAGAAAAGCATCGTTGTTCTCTAATAGCGTTTCCATGCTGCATCTATGGCTTCCTAAAGCTACCTTTATGGCTGCTCAGGAAAATAAGTGGGAAAAAGACACCAAAAGCTTTTACTTTCGATCAGACCCATTGTTTGCATTAACATGGGAGCTAAAATCAGTTTTTGACAAAATCTTCCAGACTACAATTCATGCTCAGCATACTGTTGTAAATAACTTAACCGCTACAAAAACCATCTCCAATGCATTACAGAAAGTCGTTGCCTGTTACTATGAACTGGCATTGGCCCAAAAGAAATGGACGCTTTCTCATGCGTTCGTTAAGATTGCGGCATCTAGGTTAGAGATAGAAGAGCAGAAATTTAAACTAGGCTTTGTGCCCAGGATAGATTATTTAAATGCTGATTTGGCACTAAAAGAGGCAAGTTTATCTTTATTGGAGGAGCAAGAAATCCTTAAAGAGAAGCGCCGGAACCTAAACGTAATGCTGGGTAGGCCACTTAATGAAGCGCTTGTAGTAGAATCCAATATTCCTGTTGAACCTATATGGGACATTCATGCTGCTACAAAAGAAAAAGTAGTTAACCTAGAAGCAGCCATACAAGAAAAAAAAGTAGCCCTAGCGAAAACTGAGCTTATTAGCTGTTTAGTGCCATAGGAGGATGTTAATGAAATGTATCCTCCCTATTTTACCCATTTTAATGCAAAATTCCGAAAAACACCTACTTACGCAACACGTCTAATATCCTATCCAAAATGAGAAGTATGGGAAAGCATGCATTCCAACGCCTTACATTACTGATTTTTTTATCAAGCATAAATAGCCTAAATTTGTAAAAAGAGGTGGTATACCTACTGCTATAGACTTTTGTAGAAAATAAATAAATAAACGATTTTTGATGAGACAAGCAAGTTTAAAAAGGTTGGGTTTTTTCCTTCTGTTTTTTTTACCTATAGCTACTGCATGCTGCCAAAAGCGTATAATGGCCAAAAATACAAAACCAACCCATACGTCTCCATCTCGGAAAACTACAGAGGTAGACTCTAAAAAAACACCCCGAAGTAAAAATAGACATGCATCTGAGCTCCAAAGTAGTGTTGCAACGTTCATCATGGGCAGTCCAGAAGACAACTGCACGCAAATCAAGAAAGACCCCAGGTTATCCGAGCTGTATGGTCTACTCATGGGTAGTGCGCAAGAACCTACTCCTGAAGATGTGCAACTCATCCGAATAGCTGCAGTGGCTCTAACAGATTTAGACACATTAAAATTGGATATAGGCGAGAAAATAACACATCCTGCTTTCAAAAAGTATCCCAATTTTAAACCCTTTCTTAGAGATAGAATTGTCCAATATGATCCTAGTTTTAGTAGTTCTACTATAGAAAAGCCGTTGAACAAGGAGGGTATTCGTGCAATAAACCAATTCCGTAACGCTCTATTAGAACTATTTGAAGCCTGTAATAAAAGTTTAGGGAAAAAAAATCAAAGTTAAAAGAACAATAGGGCATTCCCATCTGGCAATGTCGAGTAGCATAGCATCAGAAGCAGCGTATTGCTATGGTACAATAGGCTTACAATGCGTGATGGCAAAGTGGAATGGCCAACGCGCTACAGTACAGATTAGCAATAGCGTTCTGCAAGAGGTCTCATACCAAAAATAAAATATGCATCCTACATTCAAAAAAAGCAACCACACTGTATGTTGCGTAGTTCTTTTTATGTTTACTGTCTTGTGGATGAATCCATTTTGCTCTATTTGGGCAGTTTCTTATGAAACAAAAACAAATACCCATGGATGCTTCGCTAGGCATCAGGCATTCCCCCTACGCATTGGCATCAAAACATGGGCAAAAGCAACGAAAGACGTTGTAAACCAGCCTGTAGATAAGAACCCTCCCACTACTTTGCAGTCAGGCTGTGCAGTGGGAGGGGCTTTTGCAATAGGTCCCTTCGTAGAATGGAAACCTTTGCATGGGATAGGCCTTCAAACAGGATTGCTGTATGCATACCACCGCTTATGGTCGTTACAGATGCGTATAAAAGACCGTGCCATTCCTACTACGAACATAGGGGCTTTGATGGCTGGTATAAAGGAGACATTTCAAGAGACGTTGGAAACCCCCAGTCTGCACGATAGATTTCAAGCAAGCATAGCCCCCATTGCTTTACATACGGTGCATATGCCTTTGCACCTACGCCTATACCCAGAAGCAACAAGGCAACTTGTACTTTATGCAGGGGGCATATGATCGTAGTAATAGCTGGTATACGCAAAGCGCAACGCTTCACTTGTAATATAAATCTAGACGATTTGAAATATACAGTTGCAGAAGAAGGTATACAAGAAAGCTTGAAAACCATTTTTGAGATACCTCCAGATGGAATGCGCGATGTGCCACTTGATTGTACGGGACAAAGCGTGCAATGGGGATGGGATTTTGGATTTGAGTTTAATGGAAAAGCTGGTTTTATACTAGGTATATACACCCTGGG
>JAYTOH010000005.1:0-11782 GCA_043747895.1 Amoebophilaceae bacterium | reverse complement strand
TTACAGCCCACATTCCGCACCTTTTAATTCTATGTATGCTGCGGTTTTGTGGGTCCGTATCTCCTACAAATTCCTCAGCATAAGCGCGTCCTTCAAGAGATCTAACGGCCAATGCTACGACGGATTCTTCTACAATTGCATCTACGCTATGAGCAAGAAATGGTTTTTTTCTGCTTATTTCTTGCAAGGCTTGCTTCCATATCTTGTTCATACAGTTCTTTAAAGCGATAATACGTATCTCTACCATGCTCTACGTTTTGCAAGCCGAAGAGATATTGCCGAAGCAGGTAGGGTTTGCAGTACGCATTTTAGGATTGCGTAAAAAAGTGTAAATTTACTCTATACCCAATCCGATTCAAGGTGCTGACCTGCTCATCTAATCCATACTGCAAACCGCGCCTTTGAAAAAGAAGTGCATAGAAAACTTGTAGACAAAGAGAAAAAATAATTAGAAATCAGCGCTTGATCTTTTGATACTTTTGTATCAAAACAAAAGTACAGAGCAAGAAGGACCGTGACGTAGGGGCACAATCCCGCAACTTCATTCCTATCGAGTATATAACCGATAGGATAAACACATTTGTTGCAATATGCTATTAGATTTTGAAAAACCCATTGTTGCCCTCGAAGAAAAACTTGCAAGCATGCAGGAAGTAGCAAAAAAATACAATGAACCCGGACTCATGAAGGCCATAGCAAAATTGGCCCAGGATATTCAGGAACTCCGTCAACGAACGTTTCAAAACCTAACCAGATGGCAACGCGTACAGCTCGCTCGTCACCCAGATAGACCTTATACATTGGATTACATCCAACAAATATCCGAAGATTTTATAGAATTGCATGGCGATCGTTTTTCAGGAGAAGACCAAGCAATGGTAGGAGGCTTTGGTACCATAGGAGGGCAATCTATGTTGCTGTTGGGGCATCAAAAAGGTAGGACCACCAAAGAACGTCAAATGCGCAATTTCGGCATGCCCAATCCAGAAGGTTATCGAAAAGCATTGAGGCTCATGCATTTAGCAGAGAAATTTAACAAACCCATCGTTTCATTTATCGATACGCCTGGCGCGTATCCCGGGCTGGAAGCAGAAGAACGTGGACAAGCGGAAGCTATTGCACGCAACATACAAGGCATGTTTGGCTTGCGTGTACCGATCTTATGCATCGTTATTGGAGAAGGGGCCTCGGGGGGAGCATTGGGAATCGGTATAGGCGATCGCATATTGATGTTAGAACACACCTGGTATTCCGTTATTACACCCGAATCCTGTTCCTCTATCCTTTGGAAAAGTTGGGAATACAAAGAACAAGCCGCTGAGATCCTACAATTAACCGCCCAAGATATGACCCAATTTGGCTTGATAGACGGATTGATTCAAGAACCCTTAGGGGGTGCCCATAGGGATTGGTCCACAACGGCCTCATTGGTGAAAGAACACATTATTCAGCACATAACGGAATTGCAGGCCAATCCTATAGAGCAATTGGTGGAAACACGCACAGAAAAATTTTGTGCTATGGGTAGACTACAGTCTGCTATTTAACCCCGAGGCTACCTAATTTAATTAATTGATTATGAGTTTATTATTGAAAAGAACACCTTTCGAATATTGTATTACATCATTGGATTCTCAGTTATAAAAAATTAAATCAGTGTTCATTTTTTGAAAAATACGAACCATAGATTTTAGAAATCATATTCATTTTCAATGGCCTAATTGCTTCGGAATGTGGGATTTAAGCAGGCTTCGATCTGTATTCGGAACTGATTTCCGCGATCTTCAAAATTTCTAAATAAATCAAAACTGGCACATGCAGGAGATAAAAGAATCACATCTCCCTTGGCTGCAAAAGATAAGGCTGTCTTTACAGCAGCGGCCATGGTATCGGTTTCTCGTATGGGGATGCCCAAGGAAGCAAATGCCGTTGCCATGGTGGAATTGTTTTTTCCCAAGCAGACCATTGCTTTTACTTTTTCTTTTACGATAGGTACTAAATTTGTATAGTCGTTTCCTTTGTCTTTGCCACCTGCGATCCAAACAATGGACTGGCTAAAGCTTTTCAGTGCCACGGCTGCAGCTACCACATTGGTTGCCTTAGAATCGTTGTAACAGGGTATGCCTTGGGGAGCTCCACACCATTCCAAACGGTGCGGTAGGCTGCGAAACGTGGGCAGAGCATCCCAAATCTGTTGCATGGAAACACCCGTTAGTAGGGTGGCAGCAATGGCTACTCGTGCATTCAGTTGGTTGTGCCTACCTGATAAATGGATGGTATCTGAGCCTAGGGAACTGGTTGGATCCTCTCCATGCGCCGATAGTGTAGGTGCATGGGATGTTAGGGAAATGGGATGGGCTTGGGGAAGTATGGGGCAATTGGAAAGATAGTGTTGTATCAATGGATCGTCGTTGTTGTAAACAAAATGATCTGTTGCAGTCATATTGCGCAACACATTCAACTTGGCTTGGGCATATGCATCCAAGCTATAGCCATAACGATCCAAATGATCGGGCGCAATCGTTAAGAGACACGCAATGTGGGGGTGAAATCGTTCAATGCTTTCCAATTGAAAACTAGACAATTCCAGTACATAATAACCGTATGCGCGTTCGGTAAGACTTTTGGCAAAGCTGTACCCTACGTTTCCAGCAAGTACCGCATCTCGTTTGGCTGCTTTGAGTAGGTGATGGATAAGGTGAGCGGTGGTACTTTTTCCATTTGAACCTGTTACAGCAATAACGACTCCTTGGGCATAGCGGAAAGCAAATTCGATTTCGTCTAGGATGGGCAGTGCACGCTTGCGCAATGCCAATAGGATATCTGCTTCATTCGGTATACCAGGACTTTTTATGACCTCATGAACCATTGCTAGTTTGGCTAGCGTATGCCCTCCTTCTTCAAATGGAATACCATGGGCAATCAACAGCTGCTTGGAAGGATCAGCAATAGACGCCGCATCTGATACAAAGACCTCCATACCTTTTTGCTGGGCTAGTAAGGCCGCTCCTATCCCACTTTCTCCCCCACCTAATATGGCTACTTTCATATTTTAGCTTTTTGTGGAGTAGGGGGGATTCGAACCCCCGGTACCCTTTTATAGGGGCACACCCACTTTCCAGGCGGGCACTTTAAGCCACTCGGCCACCACTCCTAGCTTGTTAAGCGCTTTTATTGCTTCTATCTAACTTCTTTTCAAGAAAAATGCTTTCAAGAGCATCCATGCCGCTACCTGTACACAGCTTTATTTTCCTTCCCAGGCCCTTCTTGTATAGGCAAGTGTACAAATGGCTTGTGCTGTTTTGTCTTGATACGCAGCTAACATACTATTCAATCTTACCAAGCCTATTTTTTTGTATAAAGGCCTTCGTATCAGGACCAAGCAACCCGTTCAAAGCTTTGAAAGCCAGACCAGCGTCGTCTACGAACACAGGTCCTTGTACCACCGCAGCAGCCGTCATGCATTTATTGACCGCAATTTCATCCAATATAGCGTGTAATTCTGGCAACTCCAATGCACGGTGTACAAGCTTAAAGTCAAGACCACCGCCTAAGATTCCTTGAAATTCCCTGCATTGCTGGTAACAAACTGGACGACCTTGATACACAGTTACTGCTAATGAACTCAAATTTACAACATATTTTCAGGAAAAACGAGTTTTTTCTATAAAAGTTCCAAACTTGTGTCGCATCAATGTGCATTTTGTTTATGCTTCATCTTCATCTTCATCTTTATCTTCAGAATCAGAACCAGATATTTTTGGTTTTTTTGTTTTATTACTCTTCTTCCAGAATTTCAATTGTTGCCTCCAACTTCTTTTTTTCGTTTTCTGTTTTGTACCTTCAGCATCAGCGTCGGTTTCTGAAGTGTTTGGTTCTTTTGTTACATTGTTTTGTTTTTCTTGCTCTTGCTTAGGTATTTCTTCTTTAGAAACAACGGGTTCTTGATATTTTATTACTTCTGGTTGCCCAGAGACTGCAGGAACCTGTACTTTTGTTGTTGAAAGTGGTGGTGGGACACTGGCTTGCAAAGAAGCCGGAGGCACTTCTCGAGGTGCAACTATTGGTCCTTTTCTGGAACCGCACGTTTCTGCTGTTGATACAAGTAACAGTGTAAATACGGATAAATTGTGTTTGGCTTGTAACATATGCATGAATGAATTAAGGATTGTATGTAAACATTGAAATGTTTTAAATCGATTACTTGTTGAATTAGAGCATATACCAATGATAACGAAAAGAAAATAAGCAGGCTTGTTGGTCCATGGCCCCTCTTATTTCCTTGGTCCTTGCATATGGGTTTGCTATATCCTTTGCGTGTTGGCACAAACCTCCTTGCATCAGGACGTGAATAATTTTGCCTACATGTTTTTTATATGATGGATTTTTTTGTTTTTTTCTTTTGTTCCTTCCTACACGCTATCGGATGCAAGATGTGCGTTCCCATCTCATCCACCCTACAAACCCACGTCTCTTCTTCGCTGCTCTCCCTCTTTTCTTTGCCAAGTGCTTTATGATGCACACCTCCTTTCCCAAAGGCACAGGTTGCAGCGTGGCCTAAACGGCATACACATTTTCACTTTATTCTACTCTAGTATATACCCAATCGGATTCAAGATGCGGAATTTCCCATCTAGCCCGTATTGCCACTCGCGCCTTTTCTGCTTTTCTCTTTTTTGCTCAGGACTTTCCGCCTCCTTTTTTCAATGAGTTTTATTTTGTTTCTTGGTAAGGATTACAATCTGGCAAATTGAATCCGATCAAGTGTATACTTATTTTCAAGTTTAGTAAAACCTAAGCTTAGGTGCAAATTTTTCTAATTTCATTCCCATTCATATCAGGATGGTGGTGCGATTAGTTGCTGGTGGACAAGTGGAACAATTTGATCTATAATATTTTATAGGTTTCTGTTTTAGATGGTATATGTTGTTCAGTAAGCACAAACAACTTATACGCTTCCCAGTGATCGGTCATCACCTTTCCCTGTGCCACTCCTTTTCTCTTTTGATCTTTTCCCATAATAAAGGCGCTGTTGTATGGCCACGTGTTCCTATTACACAATCGATGAAACGTTTTTTACATCTATCAATTGCGATCCATATCCAATCTTTTTTGTAGTGGAGATCCGTTGTTCCAATTGACCAGACCAGCAACGGGCTTCAATTTTAATTCGTAACGTTTCCGTTTGTTGCGAAACCGGGTACTGATCATTTTGAATACCTTAATAGAGCGTATTGCATGCGCCATGTGGACACGTTGGCTTGCTAATGGTCTAGTATGGGCTTTTGTGCGTCAGTCAACGGCCTTCCTTTACGGGCTTTATAGGGAATCCTAGCCGATGCATGCCGATGGGGCAGTACCTTGGATACCCGGGAATCTGCTAACAAAGGAACGCCTGGAGGAGGAGATGGTTCTTCTTTAAAAGTGGCAAAATCATGATGTAACTTCCGTAGTAGATAAGAAGCAATACAAGCATACTTACTAAATCGTGTTTATAGGGCCTACCGAACCGTAGACAGCTAATTTTCAGCTGTTTCTCCCAAATTGGTGTCAGTTGCTCGACTAGACTGTGCAATTGGTTAATTGCTATACCGAGCAAACGTCGTACGCTATGCCGATATAATGCTGTGTTCGGACAAACATACGAAGTAAGAAGATCCATGAGGTACAAGCCAAAATACTACAACTTCATTCTGATTGTGTATAAAAATTTCTTTTTATTGTAAAAAAAGAGTAAAATAATAGTGACAGCAGAGCACTAGTAGGACGTTATCAACCCATGCAACGGTCCAACGGTATGGCCCCATCGTAAGGAGCCTATAAGAAGCCTATAGGGAAGTTGATACACACCAATCCGCATAATTAGGAGGATGTTACCCCTGGCAACAAGCCCGCTTGCGTACCAAACGAACAGGCCTGTTTTTGAAGTTTTATTTTATATAGCGTTGAAGCCATACTTTTTTTTATGTTTACACCATTTGTTTCTTTGCATTCCAATTTCATGCGCAAACAAGTTAGCCGCCTTGCCTGCATGCTTACACTGATGCTGTGCTTTAATGGAGTTGCGTTGCATAGCCATGCATATAAAGTATCAGATGCCGTCAACCGTAAAGATCGCCAGACGGCTACCGTAACAGACAATCAACTGATAAGGGCAATTGAATCCAATGATGCAAAAAAAGTCCTAGGACTCATACGCAACCAATACAACGTTGACAACCGCGACTTTCTTGGATATAGTCCATTGCATTACGCTGCCAAGCTCGGCAATGCGCATACCGTATCGCTTCTTATACAAGCCAATGCCTTGTTGGACCAAACCAGCTTTAAAAATGGCCATACACCTCTAGCATTGGCAATTATAGCAGGACACAAACACATTGTGGCTCTTTTGCTGGCCGCTGGTGCACATCCAGATACCTTCAATGCCAACGGATACAATGCACTGCATTTAGCCATTCAACACAAAAGAACCGCGATAGTATGCTTGTTGCTGCAGTCGGGTTGTTCGTGCAACGTACCTACAAAAGATGGGATGAGCCCTTTGTTGTTGGCCATAAAGACAAAAAAACCTGCCATGGTACGATGCTTGCTAGCACGGAAAGACCTACGTGCGTCTCAAGATCCCCAAGGATACACAGAACTGCATTGGGCAGCCAAACAAAACCAATCCCATATATTTAAATTGCTGGTAGCATCTGGCAAATGGAACTTGGATGCGCAAGCTCAAAATGGCGTCAGTGTATTGCACCTATTGGCTGCAAACCCAAACAGTCATCCCAAATTGTTGCAATGCCTAAAACGGGCCCTCTTATTGAATGTACATGGACAAGATGTTACAGGCAGTACAGCATTGCACTATGCATCCGTTAAGAATCAGCTTAAAATAGTAGTTTTTTTGTTGCAGGACTTGTGTGTAGACCCAAACATACAAAACAATGCAGGACAAACGGCACTCCATTATGCAGTCCAATACGGTCATGTAGCCATTGTAAAAAAATTGCTAACTTGTTCGAAAGCAAGCGTAACTTTGAAAAACAAAGCAGGTATTACGCCCTTAGACCTTGCCATGCGCAGCAAAAATCCTGCGATTTACAAACTATTTGGAGCATATAAAAATTTTGTTGGCGTTCCGTAACCCAATATGAGGCCGTTACAATGGTTTAAAACCACCTTCATGTAAAATTAATACATATGATAATCAGATATTTTAATCTGTAATCCAAAAAAAACGTCCTGGTTTACAATAAGCTTTCCTTGCAACAGTCTCGTGTGGCATTTCTCTATAGCAAGAACAGCCAACGTAGATCCTAAAAGGGTTCCTTGAAATGCTCAATAACGTAGAAAAAAACACCCTAATGCAACACGATACAGCCATTTTTGCACTTATCGCAAAAGAACACACACGACAAAAAGAGGGAGTGGAATTGATTGCTTCTGAAAATTTTGTTTCTACACAAGTAGCCGCTGCCTCAGGCAGTATATTAACCAACAAATACGCAGAAGGCCTTCCAGGTAAACGCTATTATGGAGGTTGTGCAGTAGTAGACGAAATAGAATCGTTGGCCATTGAACGGGCCAAAACATTGTTCCGTGTAGCATGGGCAAACGTACAGCCTCATTCTGGTTCCCAGGCAAATGCAGCCCTTATGATGGCGGTATTGCAACCGGGCGATAAAATAGTAGGCTTTGATCTAGCACACGGAGGACATTTGACCCATGGATCTCCTGTGAACTTTTCGGGTATATTCTATCGAACTGCTTTTTATGGCGTCAATCGGGATACAGGTCGTATCGAATGGGAAGAAGTAGCCCAAAAAGTACGCACTGAAAGACCTAAAATGCTTATTTGTGGCGCTTCTGCATATAGCCGCGATTGGGACTACGTACAACTTCGGTCCATCGCAGACGAAGTAGGCGCTTTTTTATGGGCAGATATTGCCCATCCTGCCGGCCTCATTAGTCAAGGTCTGCTCAACAATCCATTTCCCTATTGTCACTTTGTTACTACTACCACCCACAAAACCTTAAGGGGGCCTCGTGGGGGTATGATTTTAATGGGAAAAGACTTTGAAAATCCTTTTGGCAAAACCAATCCAAAAGGTGTACTACGGCCCATGTCTGCTTTGTTGGACACGGCTGTATTTCCGGGCACACAAGGAGGACCATTGGAGCACATCATTGCAGCCAAAGCCGTTGCATTCCATGAAGCCATGTCGAGTGACTACAAGACCTATACCATTCGGGTAAAAAAAAATGCACAAACTATGGCCCAAGGATTCATGGATCAAGGGTATAAAGTTGTTTCGGATGGAACAAACAACCATCTGCTTTTATTGGATCTTTCTCCTAAAGGAATAACAGGAAGACAAGCAGAAACAGTACTCCAGAAAGCCGACATTACCACCAATAAAAATTTAATTCCATTCGACAGCCGTTCGCCCTTTGTTGCATCCGGCATTCGTTTGGGTACCGCTGCAGTAACGACAAGGGGCCTTATGGAAGCAGACATGCTTTGCATTGTAGAATGGGTGGATCGTGTTCTAAAAAACATAGAAAATGATTCAAAAATACAAAAAGTAAAACAGGAAGTGAATCAATACATGCGTAGGTTTCCTTTAACCACCGTTGATGTTGGTGGTTGATACAGTGCGTTCCTTGCTCCGTGCTTTTGCCTGGATCTCATATCCCGAACCGATACCATCATGGACACTGCTTTGCTCTCTTTGCCTGCAGGCTTTCTGTGCACCCCTTTTCTCAAAGGCGCGGGCAGTACGGACCAGATGGGAACCCGCAATTTAAATCGGATGTATATCTTACTAAGAAGAAGTAGCTTCTCCGATTGCTAGTGCACGTTTGGCAGCTGCTTCTAAGGTCTCGGCTACATGTGGTTCTTCGGAACAAACTTTTTGGACCAGAGGGACATCTACCCGAAGCGTCTCTTTGGCCATATATACCAATGCTTCTTTGTTCGCATATCCTTCAGCTTGTTCCAAGTCGTAGAGTCGTTCAGAAATTTTAACGTATAATACAGAGACATTTTCTTTGCGCACCGATTCTTCCAATCGATTGCCAATATATAAGACCGATTCGGATTTGTTTTGGTGCTGGTCTACTGCTAAAATATTTTGTATAAAGCACCAAACGCCCAAATTAAAATTGGCTTTGATATACGAAAGTGGCAACCGGGCGTAACGCACCAAATCATACAGCAACGCAGCATAAATTACTTTCGGAGAATGAGGTATCCATGTGCCTACACGTGCGGCAATGCCAATGGCACGAATGTAAAAAAATTGCCCCGATTCGTGCCGCATGTACCCATAACAACGCCGGAGCAAGAGCAATATTTCCGAAATAACAGCAGGTTCGACACAACTTGTTTTACAAATGTGTTCGTGAAAGGCAATTAATTCCACGATGGAATCGCTTTGTTCTGATGGAGCTGCTTGTTGCTTTCTAGTCAAAAGCCCTATTGGCAACTTTTCGATCATTTCTTTTTGAATGTTGACAACGTTTTGGGGGAGTACAATCAATGTTGCTTTGTTCCAGTCGGTTGGAAACTCCAATTGACCGTAATGCGCATAGACGATGCGTTCCATGTTCTTTTTAATTAATCCGACAGACAAGGATTCTTCCTTGTATTGATTATCGCTTTTATAAACATTTTTTTCTTCCCATTTTTCTAGGTAGACACTTTTGACTTTGGGTAGTTTTTCTGGATTGATTGAGGCATTGCTGATTACGCATACAATGGCTGGATAGGATTCAAACTTAGCTTCTTTGGGTTGGATTGGGTCTGTTGTGTAAAACTGCAAAGGACGGACGTGAAATTGAATTTTTATTACTGAATACTCATTCATTTCTATATGAGTCGTATGCAGAATGGCATAGGCCCATAACTTGGTAATCAATTCCACATCACACCAAATGGTTTGGGGCATGTATGGCTCTTTTTCTACCAACAACCTAGGAACGTACTCCAGTTCTGCTTCTAGCATGGTCTCTATGTGTTGCACCAATTCTTCGACCGTGGTTTCAGTGGGTTGCAATAAGAGGCGATCTTTTGACTTGTTCCGCTGTTTTAAGAAAAAGGTCCATTCTCGAAAGCGGTCTACAATGGATTGCAGATCTTGCTTGTAGAGCGGCATGTGTTCGTCGGAAAAAGCAATGGATTGGGTTACTGTTTCTACTACTTCCTCCAGTACGGTTCCGTCTCCTGCCGGTTGACCCAGTGGATTTTTTTGTGTAAATTGAGGTTATGTGCCCATTGTTTCAGCTCTCGGTCGTTTTGTTTGTTGCGTTGATCAAGGAGATAGGCAATCCGATTTCTTTGACTAGCGTTTCGAATCTTGTAAAATACAAGCAATATAAACACCAATATGCCCAAACCAAGTACTGGAAGCAGGTAGGGTGCTAAGGGCAATAAAACAGGCAAGCCAATGCAGTAGATGAAATAACTTATAATAAATATCGTACAGATTACCAGTTTTAAGCCTATAAACAAAGGCAGTAGAAACAACGCAATCCCTAAATGTGCTATGGATAATGCTAGGGTAGCTACTGGATTGGTAGACTTCCACCAACAAAAAAGTACCTGAACGGGTAAGCAAAAGAAAATCCCTGTCAACCAGAGGCAGCTGCTCCACCAAGTTAAGGGATGTGTTTGCTTTTTTTGGTATACAAGTGCACACAGTAAAAAAGCCGCTCCTGTCATTAGTTGTAAAATGTACCAATAGAATTTGCTGATAGAAGCCAATGCTAAGGTGCTTATGGTCGTCGTGAGAATCACATATATACCTATACAAATAAGCTTGGTCTGGTTTAGCTTTAGTTGCGCAAATCCTGCTTGCGTCCATGCGTGTTTAAATGCTTTTTTGTGACGGTTCTTTTTGCGTTTTGCAGCTTGTCGGATTTGTTTCAGCTCTGCATTGGGCTCTGCCCAACCAGCCATTGAGGGTTGAGGAAAAAGGTAATGTGTGGCTAGCATGGCTAGTCCATTGGCGATCATGCAAACGAATGCACCGTTGATACCAGTACCTGGGAGGATCCATTTGTTCCAACTCAAGATGGATAGTGTACCCGTAGCCATGCCAATCAAAACAGTACGAGATGTCCCTCGAAAACCAAAGATAACCAGCAGCAATGGGGCTGTTACAATTGGTAGAAAACTGTCATATGCCAATAGGGTTAGTTTGAATAAATCTTTTTGATAGAAGGTTAACCACATCCCCAAGAGACCGACTGTTAGCACAGTAATGCGCGCTAGTTGAAGCCGATAGTGGTATGTAATTGATTTTGTTCCTGATATGCTATCGGTCAGGTCGTGTATGGCCATAATGGAGCAGGCATTTAGGGAAGAATGTGCTGAAGACATGGCCGTGGACAACAGACCTATGGTTAAAGTTCCCCTAACGACAGGCGATAAATCGGTTAAAATATACGCCCATATTTCTGAAGCAGGCAATGTAGCATGCGATGCAAAGACAAAAACGCCAATCAATAGAATGAAAATATTTATAAAAAAGCGGAAAATAGTGGCATAAAGGAACACGTTTCTTGTTTGCAGCGCATTAGAAGACATGTAAGCCTTTTGTAGTGTAACGGGACTTATGGTGTCTAAAACACGGGCAAAGAAAAGCATGGTTATCGCAACCAAGCTTTGGTTGTACTGCAGGAGGCTGTTTAATTGAAACCGTGTGTGCTTCCCCAAAAGCGGAACGATTTGAGCAATTGTATAGTTGGTTTTCACAAATAAAAAACAAGCCAACAACGGGATAAT
>JAYTOH010000004.1:0-18830 GCA_043747895.1 Amoebophilaceae bacterium | reverse complement strand
CTCCCCTTAATCTATCGATTAAGCAGCCATGCGCAATTCCTCGCCTTCTTCTTCAGAAATAGCGAAAATGCGACGGCGAGAGTTGATAACAGCTAATTCGCCAGTTATTCATCGTGTAAGTTTTGGTGTAGAGGTAATACTTACAACACCTCGCATGCTTACATTGGATTTAATCTTCCCGTCAATTCCAGTCAACCCCAATCCGTTTGTATATAAAAAAATTTACGCTGTATAAATTTAGGGATTTCTATCGGCTTAACCAAATGGGAGGAAATCTGTACGCTGTATGCGCCTTTGAGCAAGGGAGTGCATAGCCAAACATATAGCCAAAAAAGGGGAAAGCAGAAAAGGCACCGGAATACCGTGCGCAGACTAGGAAGCACCCGCTGTTTGAAGCCATTTTAATAGTGGTCTAATGTACATAACATAGCTTCAAACAGCGTGATGTGCATGAGATGCTTACGACTGAATTGGTTTTTCAACGGAAGCAACAGCTGCAGTAGGTTTCTTTTTTCTACGTCTGACCTTTTTGATTACTTTTGCTTCTTTGGTATAGACTTCGTTGTAATCGACCAATTCGATCAGACATTGTTCTGCATTGTCTCCAGCACGATTGCCTAGCTTGATGATGCGGGTATACCCACCTGGACGTTGCCCAATTTTTTCAGCAATGTGGTTAAACAGCTCTTTCACTGGAACTTTATCTTGAAATTCAGAAAAAACCATTCTTCTAGAATGCGTGGTATCTTTCTTGGCTTTTGTCAAAATGGGTTCTACAAAGGTTCTCAACGCCCTTGCTTTGGCTAAAGTAGTGATCACACGTTTGTGGATGATCAATGACTTGGCCAAATTTATCAGCAATGCCTTTCTATGGCCTGTAGGCCTACTTAGGTGGTTAAATGATTTTCTATGCCTCATTTGTTTCTATAAATAAGAATTGTACGCAAAAAGATAGATGTTCACCAATACGTGAACAGTAGTCAACCGCTCTATTGTTTCCAACAATGCTATGATGGGCTTAGCATCAAAGTTTACAACAAGCAAGTACAGCAAGGTGTACTCCCTATGCCTGTATTTGGTACAATATAGGGATAGGGATAGCAAAAACACTTATACCTCTAGATTGTATTTAGAAAGGTCCATTCCAATCTTTAAATTTTTCTCTGCGAGCAATTGGTCAATTTCATCGCGTGATTTTTTACCAAAATTTCTAAACTTCATGGAATCGAATTCTTTCACACTTACCAAATCCAACAAAGTTTCAACGCCTGCGGATTTTAAGCAATTCAGCACACGAGAAGAACAATCCAATTCACTGACGTGTGTAGAAAGGCTTTTGCGCACGGCCAATGCTTCTTCATCCAACAACTCTTCTTTTTTCTCTTGGGATAGGGTTGTCTCTACTTTTTGTCCGCACAACAAATTAAGGTGCTGGATCAATAAACCAGCAGCTTGATGGAGACTTTCTTCTGGACTTATGGACCCATCGGTTTGGACTTCTACCGTCAATTGTTCGTAATCGGTTCGTTGCCCTACACGCATGTCTTCGACACGAAACTCTACTTTTATGATTGGGGAGAAAATGGAATCGATAAAAATAAGATCCAATGGGGCGTCTTTCGTTTTGTTTTCCTCGGCAGAAAGGTAGCCTCTGTGCTTGGCTATGTGCAACTCTATGTCAAAGCTAGCCGACTCATCCAACCTACAGATCAACAACTCTGGGTTTAAGACTTCAAAGAAAGCAGTGGCTTTAGCGATGTCTCCTGCGTAGAATTTTGACTTATTGATCCTAAGTGAAATCGTATCATCACCACCTTCTGCAATTTCCTTGAGTCGAACTTGTTTCAGATTCAAAATAAGTTCTACTAAATCTTCACGTACTCCCTCAATGGTAGAAAATTCATGACGCACACCGGAAACTTTGACCGCAGTAATGGCACACCCCTCTAAAGAAGAGAGCAACACACGCCTAAGCGAGTTGCCGATCGTAGCACCATATCCCTTTTCTAGTGGACGAAAATTAAATATACCATGGAAGGGATTAACGGATTCTACAAAGACCTTTTCAGGCATTTGAAATGTTAATAACGACATACGTATTTTACTTATTTATAAATTTACTTATAAGCCAATTGGTCCCATTATTTAGAATATAATTCTACAATACTTCGCTCATTAATTTTTTCTGGTATTTCGGAACGTTGCGGAAAAGCAAGAAACTTTCCTGTCATTAACGTAGCATCCCATTCCAACCAGTTGTATTTATTAGAAGGGTTTTTTTGAACATTCGCAACCAGGAGGTCCAATTGTTTTGCCTTCTCTGTTACACCAATACAATCTCCTGGTTTTAACGTGTACGAAGGGATGTTGACTACCCGACCGTTGACTGTAATGTGTCTATGCCCTGTTAATTGTCTTGCTTCTCGTCGCGTAGAAGCAAGGCCAAGTCTGTAAACGGTGTTGTCTAAGCGTGCTTCTAGCCGCTGAAACATGGTCTCACCTGTGATACCCTTGCTTTTCGTTGCTTTTACAAAAAGATTGTAAAACTGACGTTCAAGCAATCCATAGGTGTATTTTGCTTTTTGCTTTTCAATCAACTGAAGGGAAAATTGAGAACGTCTTTTACGTCCTCTACCATGTTGACCGGGAGGATAGTTTTTTTTCTGCAATACTTTATTAACGGATGTGCCAAATATGGGCTCATTATACCGTCTTGCAACTTTAGCTTTAGGGCCACGATACCTTGCCATATTGTATTCTGCTTACTGACTTTATAATTATATACTTACTTTCTTCTTTGAAGCATCATGGTTGCATATTAGGGACGCCTACGCTTAGGAGGCCTGCATCCATTGTGAGGAAGTGGCGTCACATCTTTAATAGAAGCTACTTCTACGCCATTTTCTTGCATGGCACGGATTGCGGACTCTCGACCGATACCTGCTCCTTTTACGAAAACATCTACTTTTCTAAGACCTAATTCGTATGCTGCTTTGGCACAATCTGTAGAAGCCACCTGAGCTGCATAAGGTGTATTTTTTTTAGATCCTTTAAACCCCATCTTACCAGCAGATGACCAAGCAATCACTTGACCTAGTTCATTGGTAATGGAAATAATTACATTATTGAAAGTTGCCTGAATATGGACTTGTCCATCTTTTGAAACTTTGACAATTCTTTTTTTAACTTTATTTTTTCCCGTGCTTTTCATGCTAATCTTTTATATAGCTATCTTATGATTCCATCCATAGCCTACCTTGGCGTGCTTTCCGTACGCAAACTTTGTATATACCTGCGTATGCTGGGCCTTTCTGTGTGCGGAAATGCCCTACAACTCGAACAAATACAACGCAACAACTTCAATGTAACTTCTGTATGCATTTGGTCCAAACATGCATACGCAATGAAAATGATTTTTTTGCAACGTTTTGCTATTTATTGCTATTTAGTAGCCTTCTTTTTGTTGGCAACTGTTTTCGGTTTTCCTTTGCGTGTCCTTGCATTGGTTCGAGTTCTTTGTCCACGAACGGGAAGGCCCAATTGGTGTCTTTTGCCTCGGTAACAACCAATTTCTACTAATCGCTTGATATTCAAACGTATTTCAGACTTTAAATCACCTTCTATTTTATAAACACCGCTAATAGTGGCTCGTATGATCTTCAGCTCATCATCGGTCCAGGTCGCAACACGCCTATTTTTATCGATTTTAGCGGTCTCAAAAATTTTATTTGCAGAACTTCTACCAATTCCATAGATGTGTGTAAGGGCTATTTCACCTCTTTTGTTATCCGGAATGTCTACACCTAATACCCTAGCCATACTATCCTTGTCTTTGTTTAAATTTAGGATTCTTTTTATTGATTATAAATAGAACACCTTTTCGGCGCACAATTTTACAATCCGCACTTCTTTTTCTAACAGATGCTTTAACTTTCATACTCTAACTAACTATTCGTTCGTTTTATACCGGTGCACAATTCTTGCTTGCGTTAAATCATAGGGCGTCAGTTCCATCCTAACCTTGTCTCCGGGGAGAATTCGAATGTAATTTTTACGCATCTTTCCGGAAATATGTGCACGCACAACATGTCCATTTTCTAGAACCACTTTGAAAACTGCATTTGGCAAAGCTTCTTGTACTATGCCACCCTGCTCAATTGGAGATATCTTAGCCATATTTGTTTTCTAGTGAAAAATTTCATTACATTGAAATGTAGCATGCATAAATTATATTTTTTACAACCAAATGGAGTTAGGAATACATGAAACACGATGCGGATAAACCATACGCACCACAAAGAAGACCACTTGAAGGACTAATATACTAAATATATGGCACATATCCTTGGTATGCTTTGCAAACGGTACGGCATCCCATCTCCCAAACAATACAATACCCTTAGAAACCCTCTATTACCGAATTGTAGCTCCTGTATTAATAATAACTTCATAACGCCGCATCAATAAATAGCTTTCAACCTGTTGAATGGTTTCCAACATGGCGCTCACCATAATCAATAAAGAAGTTCCCCCATAAAACCTAGAGAAAGGCAAACTTAAACCTGCCATGTAGGCAAAAGAAGGTAAGATTGCAATAAGGGCCAAAAAGACAGCTCCTGGCAACGTTATGCGATCCAAGACTTCGTCAAAAAAACGGGCAGTTGCGTTCCCAGAAGTAATACCAGGAACAAAGCTGTTGGCTTTTTTCATGTCTTCTGCTATTTTAACGGGATTTACGGTAATAGCGGTATAGAAAAAGGTAAATAAAACGATCAAGAAGGCAAACAATAGATTGAATGGACAACTGGTAATGTCTTGTAGCTTGGCACTTATGGTTGCCATCCATGCAACCCGATTGGACCCAATACTTAAGAAAAATGAAATACAGACAATTAAAAGCTGGGCAAATATAATGGGCATCACACCAGCACTGTTGAGTTTTAAAGGTATATATTGGCGTTGTCCTCCATATATGGTACTACTGCTCAATTGCTTGGCATACTGAATGGGTATTTTACGGGTAGCTTGCGTAAAAGCGACCACAGCCACTACTATAAAAAATAAGAGCAGCAATTCGAGCACAAACAACAACATACCCCTACTGCCTCTGTGGACGATCTCTTGGTAAAGTGCTCCAGGAAAAGAAGATACGATTCCAACCATAATCAACATGGTTACCCCATTGCCAATTCCTTTATCTGTAATGCGCTCTCCGAGCCACATACAAAACACGGTACCTGCTGTCAGGATCACTACAGAAATAGCAATAAAGAAAGTCCGATCGATCGAAACATTCTCGCTCGTTGAAGCAGCCAATAAATATTGAAAGGACTGGAAAACAGCTAGAAAAATAGTAAGTATGCGAGAAATTTGAGCAATTTTACGCCTACCCATCTCTCCTTCGCGTTGTATTTTTTGGACTTTGGGCCAGGCAATGGATAAAAGTTGCATCACAATGGATGCAGAAATATAGGGCGCCACCCCAAGGGCAAAAACAGATGCTTTGCTGAATGAGCCACCTAAAAAGCTATCCAGCAAGCCTAGCACACCTTTTACATTTCCCGAAACCTTGGTCATATCGATTCCGGGTAGCACAATACAGGCACCTGCACGGAAAAGCAATAGAAACAAAAGTGTATTTTTTATTCGGGTTCTTAGTTCTTTTATATAAAAAATGTCTCGAATACCCTTCAGGAATTTATTCATATATGGTCAATAGCGTAACGGATCCACCCATGTTTTGAATGACTTGTAATGCAGCAGCAGAGCAACGGTGTGCGGTTGTTTGCAATGCAACCTTCAATTGCCCGCTTCCTAAAATTTTGTATTTTTCATTTTTCCCAATGATCCTATGGGATCTCAGAAAATGATGGTCTATTTGGGTAACATTGTATTTTTCAGCCAATGCCTGTAAGACAGAAAGGTTCAAAGGTGTAAACGCAATGCGGTTCGGACATTTAAAACCATAAGCGGGCAAACGCCGTTGCAAAGGATTTTGTCCTCCTTCAAAACCAGCTTTTCGTTTGTAACCGGATCGGGATTGGGCACCGTTGTGTCCACGCGTAGCGGTCCCTCCTTTCCCGGACCCCTGTCCCCTACCGACCCGTTTTTTACGACCTAAGGCGCCTATAGCTGGCTTCAATGTATGCAATTCCATGAGCAAATTATCTGTTTTCTGTAACAACCAAATGACTAATTTTATGCACCATACCCATTATCTGAGGGGTGACTTGTAGCAATACGCTCTTGTTAATGCGCCCCAAACCAAGCGCTTTCATGGTCTTTTTTTGGCGTTCTGGCCGCTTGATTAGACTTCGAATTTGTGTAATTTTTATTTTTTCCATGCCCTATTTATCCATTAAAGACTTTATCCAAAGAGATACCACGTTGCTTTGCAACAGTCAGGGGATCGCGCAGTTGGAGCAAAGCAGCAAAGGTTGCTTTGACAACATTATGTGGATTAGGAGATCCTTGGGACTTAGACAGCACGTTTTTAATGCCAGCGCTTTCTAATACAATGCGGGCTCCACCTCCTGCAATAATACCGGTACCGGATGCGGCTGGTTTGATTAAGACGCGGCCACCGCCGTATTTACCTGTGGCTTCGTGTGGAATGGTGCTACGCAAAATGGGTACTTTAATCAAGTTACGTTTTGCTTCCTCCACGCCTTTCGCAATGGCGTCTGTTAACTCTTTTGCTTTTCCCAATCCATACCCCACTACACCATCTCCATTTCCTACTACAACAATCGCAGAAGAGCTAAAACTACGTCCCCCTTCAACCACCTTCGTAACGCGATTAATGGCTACTACTTTTTCTTCAAGGTTATAGTCACTTGCTTTGAGCTTTTTCTGACTTGTTATCATATTTATTAAAATTTAAGACCTTTTTCTCGAGCACCTTCTGCCAATGCTTTAATTTTACCATGGTAACGATAGCCAGAACGATCAAATACAACTACTGTTATACCTTTTTGGATGGCCTGCTCTGCGATCGCCCTACCAAGCTCTGCGGCTCCAGATACTGTATTCTTACTGATGTTTAACGCACGGAAAGAAGAAGCAGCTAAGGTTTCCCCTTTCGCATCGTTAATAAGTTGTACGTACATAGACGTGTTGCTTTTAAATACAGAGAAGCGGGGTCTCTCCAAGGTGCCGTACAGCTGTCCCCTGATTCTTTTTCGTACTTTAAGTCTTCTTGCTACTTTTCTATTTTTTATCTTCATTTCTTTTCTATATCAACCATATAATATATAATAAGCCTGCCATACCTCATCAAAGACAAAGAAATGGGTTATTTTTTCGTAGACTTACCAACTTTACGTCGAATGTGCTCACCTAAGAACCGAACACCTTTTCCTTTGTAGGGCTCAACCTTCCGTAAGGAACGAATTTTAGCAGCAAATTGTCCAACCAATTGTTTGTCGATACACTCTAAATGAACCAATGGATTTTTTCCTTTAGGGACTTCTGTTGCGGCTGTTATTTCGTCTGGAAGTACCAAGACAATATCGTGTGAAAATCCCAAGCTCAACTCCAACAGGTTGCCTTGTAAATTAGCTTTATAACCCACTCCAACCAATTCCAACGTCCGTTTAAACCCGGAGTGTACACCCACAACCATGTTTTGAATAAGGGCTCTATATAGGCCATGCAATGCATTGCTTTTGTTACAATTACCCTTGACGGGAGCTAGCGTAACCACATCTTTTGAAACCTGTACTGCGATTTGTGGATCTATTTTTTGACGCAATACGCCCTTGGCGCCTTGTACTTGTACAATACCTCCTTCCATTACTTCTACTGAGACGCCCTGGGGTATGCTAATGGGGAGTTTTCCTATTCTTGACATTTTCCAATTAAATTTTAGTAAACATAACAAAGTACTTCTCCACCAACGCGTTCTTTGCGTGCTTCTTTGTCTGTCATAATGCCTTTTGAAGTAGACAATATGGCAATACCCAATCCATTTATGACACTAGGCATGGTCTCTACCGAAGCATATTTACGCAAACCGGGTTTGCTAATGCGTTGCAACTTTACAATTGCGGGTACTTTTGTGAAAACATCGTACTTAAGTGCAATCTTAATGGAAGGTTGTACGTTTCCTGGATGGGTTACAACCTTATAGGCTCGTATATATCCTTTTTCGCACAAGACTTCTGAGAGTTTTGTTTTCACTTTTGACGCAGGAATTTCTACGATTCTATGCTTCGCAAGAATAGCGTTTCTGATTCTAGTAAGATAATCAGCTATTGGATCTGTTGTCATCTTGATATATAGGTTAACAAAATAGAATTAGGTAACAAAGCGTTAGGAAGGAGACCGTTGCAATCAAGCCTTCTATGGTCTACCTTGGCGTTATTTCCATACGCAAACGCCACATATATACCTGCGGATGTTGCGATTTCCTGTGCAGGAATGCCTAAAATTGAACCGATACAACCTTGCATTGCAATCGACTCGGCAATGCAAAAGCGGGTTGACGGAATTACCAACTTGCTTTTTCAACACCTGGCAACTTGCCTTCTAAGGCCCACTTTCTAAATACGAGCCGAGAAACACCAAACTTTCTAAGAAACCCACGTGCTCTACCTGTTACACAACATCTATTACGCAACCGAACGGGAGAGGCATTTTTGGGTAGTTTATCCAGCGCAAGGAAGTCTCCTTTTTGTTTTAGAGCTGCTCTTTTGTGCGCATACTGCTCTACCAGGGCTCTTCTTTTTCGATCTCTTGCTTGAACGGATTTTTTTGCCATAAGCTACTTTAATTTACTCTTTTTCTGTATTAAAAGGCATACCTAACGCCTTCAACAACTGAAACGCTGCTTGATTGTCTTTGGCATTTGTAACAAACGTTATATTCATGCCATTCATCTTAATTACTTTATCAATACTGATTTCAGGAAATATAATTTGCTCTTGAACGCCTAGGTTGTAGTTTCCGTTTTGGTCAAAGCCAGTCATACGCACCCCCCAGAAGTTTCGAATCCTGGGCAACGCAATCGATATCAAACGGTCTAGAAACTCATACATGCGTTTGCCACGTAAGGTTACTTTCACGCCAATCGGCATGCCTTCTCTTAGCTTAAAGTTGGAGATTGACTTGGTGGCACGTGTAGGAACGGCTCTTTGCCCAGCAATAGCTGTTAATTCCTCAACGCCCATTTCGATCAATTTTTTGTTTGCAACGCCATCTCCCAATCCTTGGTTGATGCATATTTTTTCCAATCTAGGAACTTGCATTACAGACTTATACCCCAACTCTTTTTGAAGGCTGGGCACAATTTCCGTGAAATATTTTTCTTGTAATCTAGGCTTGACCATTGTGTATAAAATTTCTAGTTTTTTTAGAGTACCTTTGAAGCTTACCTGCTGCATTCCTTTTGCGTCCAATACGCGCTGCTTGACCTGTAGATGGGTCTAACACCATAAGATTGCTCAGGTGCATCGGAGCTTCTTGTTTTTGAATGGTTCCTTTTGGATTGCCAGCGGATGGTTTTATGTGTTTGGTAACCATGTTCATTCCCTCTACGATGGCACGACATGCCTTAGGAAATACGCGCAGAACGACGCCTTGCTCGTTTTTATGTTTGCCACTTAGAATCTTTACGGGGTCTCCCGTCCGAACGTGTAACTTTGGGTTTTTCTTTATTGGTTCCTTCATACGTTACAAAACTTGATCAGCCAAAGAAGCTATCTTCATAAATTTCCTATCTCGAACTTCTCGAGCCACTGGGCCGAATACACCGGTACCTTTTGGTTCATTGTCTTTTTCAATCAAGACAATGGCGTTGTCCTCAAATCGAATATACGAACCGTCTTTACGGCGGAGTTCTTTTCGGGCACGTACAACTACTGCCTTGGAAATGGTACCTTTCTTAAGACTACTAGAAGGATTGGCTGTTTTTACTGTTACAACAATTTTATCCCCAACCTGGGCATAACGTTTGCGTGTTCCACCGAGCACACGAATGCAAAGAGCAGTCTTTGCTCCGCTGTTATCGGCTACTTTGAGTATTGATTCTTGTTGTATCATCTTATTGCGCTCTTTCTATGATTTCAACCAATCTCCATCGCTTTTTCTTGCTCAAGGGACGTGTTTCCATAATGCGAACAAGGTCACCCATATTGCAAGCATTTTCTTCGTCGTGGGCCATAAACTTGGTAGCTGTTTTTAAAAACTTACCATATACAGGATGCATAGCCTTATAATCCACACGAACCATGACGGTTTTATCAGCCTTGTTGCTGGTTACCCTCCCTATTTTTTCTTTTCTTGTATTTCTAAGCATAATGGTTAGGCTTCTGATGGTTGCTTGCGTTTGTAGCCGACTTGTGCTGTTTTGAGTCTTGCAATAAGCCTTCTACTGCTCCGAATCTTCATCGGATTTTCGATTGGTGTCACGGCATGAGCAAACCGTAGTTTCACCAAATAATCGATCTCTTCTTGTAATTTATCGCTATGCTCTTCTAGAGAAAGCAACTGAATTTCTTTATATTTCATTCTAAATGGATGTTGAACAGCTAACCTACAAAAGCGCTCTATCCAGCCATACGTAACCTGTTTAGAGCGATCGCATGCAATCTTTTATACCGTTGCATCATAATCTTTACGCACAACAAAGCTCGTCTTAATGGGCAACTTGTAAGCAGCAAGCCGCATAGCGCGTTCTGCAACTTCTTGTGAAATGCCATCTAGTTCAAAGATTACTTTACCTGGCTTGACTACTGCCACAAAGGAATCTGGAGCGCCCTTTCCCTTACCCATCCTCACTTCAGCTGGTTTTTTTGTTAAAGGCTTATCTGGAAAAATTCGAATCCAAACCTTACCTTGCCGTTTCATCTCTCGGGTGATGGCAATACGCGTAGCTTCAATTTGTCGGGCCGTAATATAGGAAGGTTCTAGTGCTTTCAATCCAAAAGTACCAAATTCCAACGAGTTTCCTCTTGTGGACAATCCTTTTATTCTTCCCTTTTGCGTTTTTCTATAACGTACTCTTTTGGGCTGTAACATTTTAATTATTCAATGCAAAAAATAAAATTCATAGGCATATCTAGCTCTTCCATAGAACAATTACTTTGTTCTTGGACGAGCAGGAACTTTATCGGCTTTAGCAACCCGATCGGCCCTACCGCTTGTCTTTTGGGCACGCTTTGCAGAGAGATCTCCTCTGGCAATCCATACTTTAACTCCAATTCTACCGTAGATGGTATGTGCTTCTACAACTGCATAATCAACATCTTCACGCAATGTGTTGAGCGAGACAACCCCTTCCTTACGCACTTCGGACCGAGCCATTTCGGCACCATCCAATCTCCCAGAAACCATCATTTTAACTCCTTGTGCACCGGCACGCATCACAGCGGCTATTGAGTGATTCAAAACACGTTTATAAGGCATGCGGGCCCTAAGTTGTTGGGCGATTTGCAACCCTACTAACTTGGCTTCCAAATCGGGTTTTTTGATTTCTAAAATATTTATCTCAACCTCCTTTTGAGTTAATTTTTTCAACTCTTCTTTGAGCTTATCTACCTCTGTACCCGACTTGCCAATAACAATACCTGGGCGAGCTGTTTGAATGGTAACAGTGACTTTTTTGCCTGCACGCTCTATAAGCATCTTAGAAACACCTGCTTTGATCAGTCGAGCATCTAAATAGGCCCGAATGGCTGTGTCTTCCCTGAGTTTTTCAGCATAGGAGGTTTTTGTTGCAAACCAATTTGATTCTGGTTTACGGATATACCCAATTCTAAAACCGATAGGATTAACTTTTTGCCCCATTATAATGATTCGTCTATAGTGTTCTGATCTTTTGCTTCTACGTTGGTATTCTTTGTATGCTGCTCAACAGACGCATTTGTTACGGGGGCACAAACACTGTCTGTGCTGTCTACAACAATCGTAACATGACTAAACCTTTTTCGAATCCTATGCGCCATACCCCTTGAAGAGGGCATGATTCTCTTGAGCATTCCGGCTCCATCTACCGTAATCTTTTTAATCACGACTTGTGTATCTTCAAACGACACGTAATTGTTGTTTTGCCAATTTGAAACCGCAGAGAGTAAAAGCTTGCGCAACTGTACTGCAGCTTGCTGCGGCATACTTTGCAAAACAGCCAATGCTGTAACAACGTTTTTACCCCTAATAAGGGTAGCCAATAGGCTAACTTTACGTGCAGATATTGGTAGTTTTCGTAACCTTGCTATTGCCTCCATAATTCAATTATCTTTTTTTAGATGTATGCCCTTTAAAAGTTCTTGTAAGGGCGAACTCTCCTAGTTTATGCCCTACCATTGCTTCTGTAACAAAAACAGGTATAAACTTACGTCCATTGTGTACAGCAAAGGTATGGCCTACAAAATCGGGTGTAATAGTGGACCGTCTAGACCATGTCTTAAGTACTGATTTCTTATCGGATGCATTCAAGGCATCTATCTTACTTTGCAAATGATGTGCCACGTAAGCCCCTTTTTTGATCGACCTGCTCATTATTTCTTCTTTTTGCTAATTATCAATTTAGTAGAATATTTATTTCGATTCCTTGTTTTTTTGCCCTTAGCATAAAGGCCTTTAAAAGACCGAGGATGCCCACCAGATGCTTTTCCTTCTCCCCCCCCCATTGGATGATCCACTGGATTCATTGCTACGGCTCTTACCCGTGGTCTTTTTCCCAACCAGCGGTTTCGACCTGCTTTGGCAATGGTAACGTTTGCATGGTCGCTATTCGAAACAACCCCTATCGTAGCCATACAGGTTTCCAGTACCAGTCTTCTCTCTCCGGATGGCAGCTTAAGGGTCACGTATTTACCTGTTTTGGAAAGCAATTGAACGTATGATCCAGCACTTCTAGCCAAGGCGGCTCCCCGTCCTGGTGCCAATTCGATGTTGTGGATAAGCGTACCCAATGGGATGTTTTGCATAGGCATGGCATTGCCTAGTTCAATCGGAGCCTCTGAACCGGCAGCTACCTTAGCCCCTACTTGCAATCCTTCTGGCGCTATGATATAGGCTTTTTCTCCATCTACATAATGCAACAATGCAATGTATGCCGTACGCATTGGATCGTATTCAATAGATTTTACAAAAGCAGGTACCGAGAATTTCCTTCGTTTGAAGTCAATGATGCGCAGACGTCTTTTGTGGCCACCTCCTCTATGTGGAACGGTAACCCTTCCATAATTGTTCCTGCCTCCAGTGCTTTTTACCTTGGCCAGAAGTGATCTCTCTGGCTTATTGACAGTACCGATAGCAGAAAAATCGGACGCTATTCTAAAGCGTTGACCTGGAGTGGTTGGTTTCAGTTTCTTTAAGGGCATGACTATTTTTCTAAATCAGCTAACAGCTATACTAAAAACAAACAAGACGAACTAGACATTGGTGTAAAAGTCGATGATGCCTCCTTCTTTCAAGGTTACAAGGACCCTTTTAAAGGATGCTCTTTTGCCCTTCACCACGCCAGACTTGGTATGTCGTGTTTTTCTTTTACCAGCGTAACGCATGGTATTAATCTTATCTACCGTAACGCCATAAAAACGTTCAATTTCTTTACGTATCTCGAGTTTATTTGCACGATCGTCAACGACTAGGCCATATACACCTTTTTTACCTAAAATAGATGCTTTTTCTGTAACCCAAGGTTTGTTTAAGATACTCATGTATTATGTTAGTTTTTTTACGATCTGTGGTATCGCATCTTCGACAATCAACAGTTTCCTGGTATGCAAGAGATCGTATGTATTTATGTGATCTACGCAAAGCACTTTTGCCTTTTTTAGATTCCTACTAGAGAGCACTAGGTTTTTATCTAAGCTGGGCACAATCAGCAAGGTTTTTTCATCTCCAAAGGAAAAGTTTTGCAGCATATTGAGGTAATTTTTTGTTTTAGGCATTTCAAAAGAAAAAGTTTCTAAAACAAGTATGTTGTTTTCCCTCGCTTTGTAGGTAAAAGCCGATCGCCTAGCCAATAGTTTTACCTTTTGGTTTAATTTCAACCCATATTTTCTTGGTTTTGGACCAAAGATACGTCCTCCTCCTCTAAATATAGGAGATTTAATATCTCCGGCTCGGGCTGTACCCGTTCCTTTTTGTTTTTTTATTTTGCGCCTAGAACCGCTTACGTCGCTCCGTTCTTTTGTTTTATGGGTACCTTGACGCTGATTGGCTAAAATGGACTTGACATCTAGATAAACGACGTGATCGTTTGGTACAATGCCAAATACTTCTTCTGGCAACGCAACGGTGCGCCCTGTTTCTTCTCCCGTATATTTTACTACCGATACCTTCATGTTACTTCTCTAAAATTACATACGATTGATTCGCACCAGGAACCGCTCCACAGACTACAATCAGACCTTTCTCTGGCAATACCTTCATAACCTTCAGGTTGGCTACTTTAACCCGATCTCCTCCTGTCCTTCCAGCCATGCGCATCCCTTTGAATACACGAGACGGAGAGGAAGCAGCTCCAATAGAACCGGGTGCTCTTTCTCGATTATGCTGACCATGAGAACGTCCTCCGACTCCACTAAATCCGTGACGTTTTACAACGCCTTGAAATCCTTTTCCTTTGGATTGTCCTATGACGTCTAGAAATTCACCTTCTGAAAAAACATCTTCTATGCGGACGATTTGCCCCAAAGAAAATTCCTGTAGCAATGCTTCGTCTGCACACTTGAATTCAACCATTTTTCGCTTGGGCGTAGTGGCAGCTTTGACAAAATGCCCTATAAGCGGCTGCGTAGTATTTTTTTCTTTCTTATCGTCGTATGAGAGCTGAATGGCACGATACCCATCTGTCGCAATGGACTTAAGTTGCGTAACGACACAAGGACCTCCTTGTATTACCGTACAAGCCTGCTTATGTCCTTTGTTGTCATATAGACTGGTCATCCCAATCTTTTTTCCTATGATTCCAATCATGAATTAAAAAAGAAATTAACTAAAACCTGCTTAGCCGTCCCAAAACCATCTGCCTCAGCGGGAAAGGATACAAAACAAGTGAACAAATTTAAACAAAATTACAAAGCGAATCAAGGGCGTCCTTGAAACAAACATGCAAAAGAACCAAGAACCCTATTCGATAGACTTACCTAGCTACCCGTTCGCAACTAGACGCAAGCAGCAGCACACAATATATGTGGCTAGGCCCTAAATAGAAAAAAGCAGTCTTTAAAGACGCCCTAGCACGTATTCCTACGTGTTGTAGGCACGTAATCCAAATATATGAAAAATTAAACATTAAATAAAATTTTGGCTGGCTACGTGTGCCTAACAGCATACATACCTCTTTGGAGGGATTTCCTAGTTTTACTTAATGGCTAGATTCATCGCATAAAAACATGCGTTTCCTTTCTGATAGTGTGTGTTATAGGGGGAAGGGGTGAGCTGCTTTTTTCGTCTTTTTCGTGGCGCTATGCGCTGCCTGTTAGTTAAATAAGGCATGAATGCTTCGCGTTAAGCAATGGGCTGGCCCATTGCTCCAAATCATGTTGCGTTGGAACAGATCTAGAGGATAGGAAAAAAAATCGAACCGCTTTTATTGCGCCAATGGCACATGACAAATACCAACACTTTTTGCGTTACCCTATTGTTTTTTCAATGATATATGCTTATGCTAAAACTTAGCCCCCATCCAATGGGGATAATGTATAGGTTTCATTTTTAATTTCTATTTTTAGGATGATCAAGGAAACCAAATTAGCACGTTTCGTGCTGTTGCTTGCATTAAACGGATGCGCCAAAACTGCCTACTATCCAATGGGCAAGGGGGATGATATTGCTAGCCAAGCGGAAAGCAACAGAGGAAGTACAAAGTGGGCTCAAGATGTCAAAAAAACAGCTAATGATGGTTCATGTACTTTCCAAGTAGGAGATCCAAAGTGTAATCTATTTGTGTATGATATGTTGCATAACACAGGAATTGCACCTCCAAAAACTGGTATATGGCCTATTACAGCTTCTATGTGGACTAGCTCTGTTCCTGGTTGGAGTGTAGTAAACACACAACAAAGGGGTGATCTCGTATCTAATGGTAAGCACTGTGGTATAGCAACAGATGGCACATATACCATTTCAGCAGGTACGCGTAAAGTGTATAAAGATGCTGATATTAGTGGTGGCACTGTACAACGTTATAATAATTAATATTACACGCAACTTGTGTATGTAGCCCAACATTCCGCACCTTTTAATTAATTGATTATGAGCTTATCATTGAATAAAAAACTTTTTTGAATATTTCAGCAAAACCATTTGTTATGAGTTATAAAACTTTAAAGCGGTGCTCATTTTTTTTCAAAAATATAAACCATAGATTTTATAAATCATGTTTATTTTCAATGACATAATTGGTTCAGAATGTGGGTTTTAGGGTTTGATTTCCTTTTTTCAAAGGCGCGAGGGCAGTACGGACCAGATGGGAACCCGCAACTTGAATTGAATGTAGTATATACAAAGCAGTTTATGAATCATCCGTACAATGCATAAATCAGATAATATGAGGTATATAAAAGTTATTATCATCCTTCTTGTCATGCTAAAAACAAAGTTGCCCTTGCATGCAACCATGCATAGGGTACATCATCCTAGTAATAGAGGATATATAGATTGGCCTTCCTGGGCTATTTATCTGCATCAACATCCTGGTTATAAGGGTTATCAACCACCTAACAACATTACAAAAAATGGATGTCAATGGGGTACTTGGGTTACATTTGCCCAAAAAATTCAAGCTATACAAGCACATGTAGGTGACTTTAAGCATCCTAGTGCGTTATTGCATTCAAAAGATTTTTTAGTAATGTACAAACATCCACTTTATTATAGAGAAGCTATTTTAGACTATTTAATAGGTAAAAACTATAATTTAATGCAAAAGAAGATTGCTATCTATGCAAGTCCACCATGTGGATTATGTGAAGTTTCTTATCAACTTTATCAAGAAAAAAAAATTGATTTATCTCTCCTTGAGTTGATTTTTGCTATCAACTTAGGCAATTTTATTGCTGTGCACGCTGTAGGAAACTTTTATGAAAATATAGTAAAAACATTGCATCCAGCTACATGCAAGTTGTTAGAAAAAATTTCAAAAGAAATCCCTACAAATACAGTATTATATAAAGACGTTATAGCTGTGTTAAACAATCACTTTCCAGAAACTTGGTACAATCACTTATTGCTCTCTCAGCCCATTACCGCTTCACATGAATATTATCAAGCCCCTTTCCCATTTTATGATAGTATAACTGATGCAGTAAGAGACAAAAAATATTGGGAAAAGTGGACTATAACACCAGATATAACTTTAGGATTGGAAAATATACCTTATTTTTTAATGATCATGGAACATCCTCAATACTACTATCCAGTCCATGTTGGTCCTTTTTCAGATAGCAATAATGGCATACGTCTCCTACGGAGTCAAGATTATGCAGATCAAGAAAAAACTATGGCTATATTTGGCATGTCTCAATTGGGTATACTTAGTCCCTATGAATCATCCATATATTACGCTTTCTTTCTAGAAAATGCCTGTGAATGGTATAAAAAAGGCAATCTAACAACAGAACATTTATATCAATTATTTCAATTTGATTTCCAAACTTTTTACAAATATCCTTTCTTTATTATCGATTACAAAGAAAAAGCAGTTCAAAAAGCCTTGGATAAATTTATAGCCACGCCTACAATTCCTTGTGGCCTTAAAGAGATGGCTCGTAAGGTCAAAAATGGTACCTTGGCGACCAAAGAAGAAATGGCCTATATGGAAGGCTATCGTCAATTTCGCAAAAAGCATTTTACCCTATATGAAACTATTCGGCCTTGCTTAAGCAAATAAGACAACTTGAGTCAGTGAAAGAAGAACCGTTTCGTAGGGGCACAATCCCACAGCTTCATTCTGCCCAAATATGGTATATGCATAGGATGCATAAAAAATGGTCAACCTATTATGTTTGCTTGCATAAAGCCAATCCCTCTTGGATGGCATAATCCATATGGGCCACGACGCGCACCCGTTTTCTGGTAGGTATGTGTTGTATCCTCTATAGAAAAGGTGCCTTGTGTTGCACTCCGCAATGCACCGAGTCGAACATTTGAGTCAGAGGCAAATTGCGTTGCAGCTTTTTGGGCATTGATGGTGGCCTCTTGTAGCATAGATGGCTTGATGGTATTGAGCTCAACGTAAAGAAATTGTGCTGATGCTCTAAACCTTTGACACACCAACGGAATGTTCATTTTGAGCAATAACTGAGGCTGCTTGCCTTTTGGCAAAATCGGACAAGCAATACTTCTCTGACAACAATAGCCTTGACGGTTTATGTGTTACTTGTTAATGCCTCCGGCTTTACGCAAGAGCGCTATACAGGCCGAAAAACTTTGTTTCTCAGCTTTGGTTACGGGTAATTTGTGTAAATACCCTGCTACTTCAAGTGGGGCTTTACCTGCATTATTCTTGGCCTTCAAGTCTATTCCAGGGACTTTTAGCAATAATTCCACTACCGCAGCATGCCCATTTGCAGCAGCCCTATGGAGTGGGGTAAAGAGAGGAAAAGAAAAAATACAATCCTAGCGCACCTTAGCAATTGCGGCAAGTTCTTTTTGCGATTTTCTTTTTTCCTTACACATTTCTACCAAGGAGGTGAATTTAAGCAGAGATGGTACTGAGCGGGCAATACACCACGGTATGTCAACCACCTCGTGGAACAGCCTTTTGTGTTTGTGCGGCAACACATCTATATACTGTGTTTTTCCATAAAGGAAGGGACTCATGACATAGTTTTTTACCCATGGGTGCACAAATACATAGTTGTATGTAGTAGGAA
>JAYTOH010000003.1:0-5422 GCA_043747895.1 Amoebophilaceae bacterium | reverse complement strand
TTGTACCTTATCCATACATGCATCTACCCATGCATGTGACCGTATGCTTAATGTTATAGCTGTTGCTGGGTCATAGGGTGTCGCTTGAGCAGCTTTTGGACGGTAGCCTGTCCATTTTCTGGCCAATAACGTGCCCCAGGTAAGCAGCCCATTCGGGTCGCTGTTTTTAACCCACTGGTCGCCCATTTCTAATAACGTTGGGTCAGTTGTTGGTCCAATAGGTTGTGCGCCTGCACCCAATAGCGCATTAAAAGATGTTTCTAAGGGATTAACCGGATGTATAGGAAGCGATGTGCTATTTGGATGACTGGAAAGCGCCGGATTACAAGCAACTCCATTATTCTTATGCTGTGGATCCAGTTTTGTTGGATGGGTATAGCCACTGGCTACTTTACCTACCAACTTTTTACCCAATGCCCATAGCTCACCCATCCAGGAAGTTGGCTTACTGCTGCTACTGGCAACGGATGCTTCAGCAGCTGTTGTTTTTCCACTTGTTGCCTGTTCCTGCCGCTCTTTTTATACGGGCTTTTTCAATGCCAAACACAGCATGATCTGAAGTGCTTTTATATGCATCAACTTGTTCTTGAAACAGCTTTGCATTGGTTATTTCATGCATTTCATTTTTTATATCTATCTCTCTATCTGCAAATTTTATCAAAAGGGGTTGCATCTTTTGTGTTGCATAAAAGTCTTTTAGTCTAATAGATACTGCATGATCCAAATCACCATCAAATGCATTTGTTATAATTAAATGATCATTTAATCTGCTAAACCTATAAACACCAATGGGTCTAGAAATTATTATTTTACTTTTATTTGCTACATCATCAGGTCCTATGGCTATTGTCTTGATGTCTTTATCTGTAAATTCTAAAGGCAAAGGTTTTAGTGCAAAATCTTCTATCTGCATGGGTACCTTATCTGTTATGATGTGTAGTCTTTCATGCCAGTTTGTGGCTAGGGCATCTTTCAGTACCACGTTTGCTATGGTAATGTCTTTGCCTGCTACTTTAAGCTCCAAGTCTGTTGCTATTTGACGAAGATCCAATGTGTCTATTTTGTTCTCTTTATCCATATCATATATTACCACGGGTACATCACTAGATGTCACTACAAATATATTCTCTACTCCATTACCGATCAAATGACTCTTATGCTCGGGATCATTATGCAATACATCATGATGGCCATGTCCTACTACAACTGTTTCATTGTTTGATTGTGCAACTATGGTCATTTTTAGCCTGTTTGCCATTTGAGGATAGGTTTTTATTATTTTACTAACTGGTAGATCTGTATTTTGTATTGCATAAATGTTTTTTGCTCCTATCTTGAGTTCAGTGTTGTCTGATAGTGTGTATGAAATATTTGTTGCTATTCCTCTTATTGTTATGTTAAATCTACCAAAGCTAAATCTAGTAGCTATACCTTGTTTGCTAATCTCTCTAAGATTATTGAGCTTATAGTTGAAAAAGAATTTATGGGTGTCTTTTAAAACACCATGTACTCTACCAGAGAAAAGATTTATTTTTGCTTCACCAGTTCCAGGTAGGATGGTGTACTTAAAGTTACCCCTTGATGGATTGTTTATTGTTGTATTGGGTCTTATGTTTACTTGTAGGCTGTTATATGAACAACCCTTTTCATCTATGTTGATTACATCTTCTCCTCCATTGCCATCTACTTCTACTGTGTCACAATCACAGTCTATGATGTCTTGTTTGTTTGATCCTACTACTCTGTTTATGTTTCTTAATGCAACAGATCCAAAGCTTCCTTTTACCAAATCAACCCTTGTTTCATCTTGTTGGCTTAAATCCAATGTATTAGTACCATTTTTACCATCTACTGTGCCATTTATAGCTTTCCCATTTAAAACAAATGTATCATCTTGATTGCCTCCGTATAAAAACTTTTCTCCATTACCTACTAGAAAGATATTGGAACCATCTCCTCTTACATAGTCATTACCATCTCCTATGTTAATTAGAGTGTAGTTACCTGTTCTGTTTGTGTTGTAATCTACACCAATTGCATTTTTACATATATAGGCTCCATTACTTGGTACCTTTATATGATTACCCTCTGGCAAACAAAATAGCTCTGTAATTTTATCTGGTATTGATCTACTCCATTTTATGTTTTTTTGTTTTTTATCTAGTAGTACGGTGTTGTCTAAATCTTCTTTAAATTTAGTGGTACATTTTTCTGAATAGCGTGTTATTTTCTTTTCTCCTCCAAGGCAGGCAACAAAGAATTCACCCATAGCAGACTTACTACATCTACTTTCCTTGTATGAAACTTTTTTACAATCATCTAAAACATACTTCCCAGTAGGAAACACATATCTCTGTATGTCTCTATGCTGTTTTAAAAACGCAATTGCTTCTTTTACCAGTGCGTTGTTAACCTGTTTTTCTTGTAGGATCTCTTCTAGATACTTTTCAGGCTGCATGCCAAAAAATGCCCTAATTGTTTAGTCTCATAGACTAGACATCCGTTTTTTTTCTATACTTATCTTTTAGGCAAAATTTTGATGCGTAGCACATAGTTATCCTTAACCTGACGCGTATGGTTTAGAGAACAGACCCCATACACCAATCAATTTAGATGCATACATGTCCTACGGCTGGTCTCAATTATTTTTTCTAACTTGTGATCCAGTAATCCAATCCTACACCATTCGTTTTGCATGTCGTTTCAACTTGTTGCACCGTATAAACCCGCTGGAGACCAACCCAAAGCCATTCAAGAATTGGTAAAAGGCATACAGCTTGGAGGCCCAAGGCACGTATTGTTGGGGGTAACGGGCTCGGGTAAAACCTTTACGATTGCCAATGCCGTTGAAGCATTGAATAGACCTACCTTGGTAATCAGCCATAATAAAACGTTAGCAGCTCAGTTGTATAGCGAATTTCGTTCCTTTTTTCCCAACAATGCAGTAGAATATTTTGTTTCGTACTACGATTACTACCAGCCAGAGGTCTATTTGCCGGCCACTGGTGTGTATATAGAGAAAGAACTAGCCATTAACGATGAGTTGGAACGCATGCGGCTCAGTACGGTTTCCTCGTTGCTCAGTGGGCGCAGGGATGTGCTTGTAGTAGCGTCTGTTTCCTGTATTTATGGTGCAGGCAGGCCCGAAGCATTCAAAAAAAACGCACACTTGTTTCAAGTTGGAGACCAACTCACCCGCAACGATTTGTTGCGCATATGTGTAGATATGCTTTATAGCCGCAATGATACGGAATTCCAGAGAGGTCATTTTCGAGTCAAAGGAGATACCATTGATGTATTCGTAGCCTATGCCGACTATGCCTATCGTTTTGTGTTTTGGGGAGACGAATTAGAATCCATTCACAAGATCAATCCCAACACCGGAACAAAGCTAGAAACCATACAGGAAGTCCTTATATTCCCTGCGAGCCTGTTTATTATGAACAAGGATGCGTTGCATCGGGTGATGCAACACATTCGCTGTGACTTGAGCACCCAAATACACTTTTTTGAAAACCTGGGCAAATTCGAAGAAGCCAAACGACTCAAAGAACGAACCGAACTCGATTTAGAAATGCTGCAAGAACTTGGTTATTGTCCAGGTATTGAAAATTATTCGCGTTACATAGACGGCCGTTCGGAGGAAGAGCGTCCCTTCTGTTTGTTGGACTATTTCCCCAAGGACTACCTGATGGTTATAGACGAAAGCCATGTGACCATTCCGCAGTTCCGAGCCATGTGGGGAGGCGATCGCGTGCGTAAAACAAATTTAGTAGCGTATGGTTTTCGGCTACCCGCTGCCATGGACAATCGCCCTTTGAGCTTTGATGAATTTGAATCCTTGATCCATCAAGTGGTTTATGTGAGTGCCACACCAACTGATTACGAGCTGCAGGCAGCTGAAGGCGTAGTGGTAGAGCAAATCATACGTCCTACGGGATTGCTAGACCCGCAAATAGAAGTGAGGCCTTCTGTCAATCAAATTCACGATATGCTAAAAGCAATCAAACAAGTCGTACATAAAGACGAACGGGTTTTTATTACCACATTAACCAAGCGCATGGCCGAAGAACTTACGACTTATTTGTTGGAAGCCAATGTCCGCTGTAGGTATATGCATTCAGAAGTGAAAACACTCGACCGGGTGGTGCTTTTAAACGAACTCCGAAACGGTACGTTTGATGTATTGGTAGGGGTAAATCTCTTGCGGGAGGGATTGGATGTACCCCAAGTTTCTTTGATGTTGATTTTAGATGCAGACAAAGAGGGTTTTTTGCGCAATGTACGTTCGTTGATTCAAACCATCGGAAGGGTAGCGCGTCATGCAGCAGGGCGGGTCATTATGTATGCCGACCGTATTACCGGTTCCATGCAGCAAGCTATGGATGAAACGGCACGCAGACGCTCTCTTCAAATGAAATACAACCTTACACACCGCATTACACCCAATTCAGTAGGTAAAAATCAGATTGTTATGGATCTACAAAAGAAACCATCTGAACGGACTCAAAGCACTGGCTACGCTACAGAATACGGAACAGACCAAACTGCTTTTGCAGCCGATGTTACCGCTTCATATGGGTTACAAGAAACGCCTATTCAAGAGCGCATTCAATTGCTGGAAAAACAAATGTATGCAGCCGCAGCAGCGTTGCGTTTTTTGGAAGCAGATCGGATCAAAGAGACCATAGAAACATTGCGCAACTGCGCAAAATAATGGACTAAAAACCATACATGGCGTGAAGTTGTGGAGTTTGTCGCATTCGGTCTAATAAAACCCATCTTCTAAATGCATGATTTCAACCGATTTTGGGTCGTTTCCATTTCCCAAAACGGAAACGATATCAAACCGTATTGCTTTGGTATGGTTGCATGTGCGTAGGTAATGTTCGGCTGCTCGACGAATGGCACGTATCTGTTTTTTGGTTACAAATGTTTCAGGATTACCAAACCGGTTGTTTGTGCGGGCTTTTACTTCTACAAATACCAATAGTTCCCCTTTTTGCACAATAAGGTCTATTTCAAATCGTTTGTAGCGAAAGTTCTTCGCTACGATGCAAAAGCCTTTCTTGCTCAAGTAGGCAGCTGCTATTGATTCTGCAATTTGACCAAAAGCGTGGGCCTCATTTGGATAAGCATTGGTCATGGATCATGATAAAACTTGTACGCAGCCGCTATATTGGCCCTTGGCCCTTGTACCATTTACTTGCGCGAAATCCAGTAAGGGGTACAAGGATCATGGTTCTGCCTCTATTTTTCCCAACCCAACTTGGGTTACCAATCGTTCGACCTTTTTGCATTTGCATACCTGCTATACTGCCTCCGATTCAAGTTGCGGGTTCTTGTTCTAGGTTTTTGTACTGCAACATGCGCCTTCTCCTCTTTTCCCCTCTTTGCCAAGGGCTTTCCACCTCCTTTGTTC
>JAYTOH010000002.1:0-22768 GCA_043747895.1 Amoebophilaceae bacterium | reverse complement strand
AGTTTTTGGTAAATAACTTTGTTGCCGGAGCATTCAGCTATATGCAAGGCAGTATCGCCTTCTTTGTTCTTGAGGGAAGCCTTCGCACCATATTGAAGTAATTTTGTACAGATGGCTTCGTTTCCGCCCTTTGTAGCTATATGCAAGGCGGTATCGCCTACTGTATTTGGTGCATCTATGTCGATACCGCTTTTGACGAGTAAGTCTATGGACAGACAAATGTCCGTTTCTTGTTCTTGCTTTAATCGGCTTGTATGCTTAAATCGTCCTACTACATAATGCAACGGTCTATCTCCCAAGGCATCTGGAATGTTGCCATTGGCCCCTGCATCGATTACGATTTCCAGTAACTGACTGCAAAAACCAGCAGCCCAATGAAGTGCGGTAGCTTGTTGTGGGCCTGCTGGGTGGTTCAGTGTATGGGGATGAGAGGCAAGCTTTTGACTTAACATTTTTATAAGATCAAGTGGCGGCGTGTTTTTTTCTCTAGGTTTGAGCAAGGGGTGTAGTATGTTCTGGCCATCATTGGTCATGGTGTTTGGTTTTGCACCCTGTTCAAGCAAGAGTTTGACGCAGGCTTCACTTGGTAAGGTGGCTGCTTTAAAAAGGGGACTTTCCCCTTTGTAATCTACTGCATTGACATCTGCCCCTTTTTTAAGCAATATAGCAACCAATTCTTTTCGAAGGGTGTCGAGCTTCTTTTGCAGTTGTATAACGCGCTCTTCTTTAGAAACGTTTGTCTGTTGTGCTGAACCACGCTCTTGAGTATGGTAAATATTGGGCCCCAAAGCAGCATGCAGCGGAGCTATTTTCAAGTGATTGACCATATTGATGCCATTTCTTTCATAAAGTTCAATCAGTTGAAGTGCGATGCTCCATTGGCTCTGTTGAATGGCGTACAGTAGGGGTGTATTTCCTTTCTTATCTCTTAGACGGATGTCTTGTGGCGTGGTGCGTAACAGTTGGTGGACCTTTGCTGTATTTCCTTTCTGTATGGCATCATATATTGTGTTGGATGAGTCAGTTGTTCCCTTCTGTATGGCATCATCTATTGGGTTGGATGGGTCAGTTTCTCCCTCCTGTATAACGTATGTTTGGGCATGAGGACATTGAAACGCACTCAAGGGACTTAAGATCAATATAGCTGCTAGTTTGTTGTTTTTTTGCATGTTTCGTAGGTTTTTATTAGAAGATGAAAAAGTAAAAGTCATCGTTTTCTAAAAAATTAAACTATTTTTTCAAAGTTCAAAATATTTTAATCTTTCACCTGTAGATCATTATTTTACAATTTCAGAAATGTATTATTTCCATTTCCGTAGGTATGGGTAGTGGATCCTCGAAAACAAGAGGTTGCTGTCTGCACCCGATGGAAAAAATCATTGGCAAGTGCTGTATTGCTTGTGCAAGAAGCTATGCGTACAATAGATGTCCTTGATTGGGCCCAATGGCAATGTTGTGGTACACTTTTTGAACGTCATCATCATCTTCTAGTGCATCTATAAGCTTGGTTAATTTGATAAGAGCTTCATCGGTTAACGTTGTGAACGTATGTGGGATGTGCTGAAGTCCGGCATGAATTGGAATGATCGACCGTTTTTCTAGTTGTTTTTGTACGTTACCGAAGTCTTCTATGGCACATGTAATATGTATGGTTTCCTCTTGGATTTCTATTGTCTCTGCTCCAGAATCGATCAATTCCAAGGCAAATGTTTCTTCGTTTGTCTCATCCGATATAGGAATGGTGAATACTCCTTTGTGGTTGAATAAGAAAGCAATGGATCCTTTTTTTTCTAAGCTTCCGCCGTGTTTGGAGAAAAGAGTGCGTACATTCGCTACGGTTCGGGTGATTTTATCTGTCATGCATACAACCATAATTGCCACACCATGGGGGCCATATCCTTCGTATGTAACCTCTTGGTACTCATCTCCTTGAGTGGTATCTCCTTTGTTAATGGCGCGCAGAATCGCTTCTTTGGGCATGTTTGCTCCTTTGGCATTTTGAATAGCCAACCGCAACCGTGGGTTAAACTCTGGTTCAGGGCCTCCTTGCCGGGAGGCTACCGTTATTTCTTTGGCCAATTTGGTAAATACTTTGCTTTTTTTTGCGTCGTTTACTTCTTTTTTACGTTTGATATTTGACCATTTGCTATGTCCTGCCATTGTATCGTTGTTCGTTGGGTAGTTTAAGTAAATTAACGTAAGATCTGGTTATGCAAACATTTATGCTACCGAATACCTGTCAATTTACTAAAAACTATATTTTTTTGCACGTTCCCCGTCGTTTTTTTTGAAAAAGAGATTTTGTATGATCCATTATCCGCAATTTGAGGTCTATTTCAATAGACTTCCAGGGACATTTGACAAGTTTGGTATGAAAAACAAGTGCACCTATTGTGGGCCATGTGGCTATTTTATGGTGTATCCATAACGTTCTAATGTGTAGCCTGCAGAAAATTGCATATCTTTGCTTTGGATTGAACGATTTCATTTACAACTTTATTTCTTGTTGTATCCCTATTTATGTAGGGAAAAGCATTGCCATTTTATGTTTCAAAAAATACTGATTGCCAACCGTGGAGAAATTGCTCTAAGTATTATTCGTGTCTGCAAAGAGATGGGCATCCAAACGGTTGCTGTATATGCTACGGCAGATAAAGACAGCCTACATGTTCGGTTTGCAGACGAAGCTGTATGCATTGGTCCGGCTCCAAGCCACGAATCATACCTTTCCATTCCGTCTATTATTGCTGCTGCAGAAGTAACCAATGCTACAGCCATTCACCCCGGATATGGTTTTTTGTCTGAAAACGAAGAATTTTCTAGGATTTGTGAAGCATACGGTATTAAGTTTATAGGGCCTTCTGCTGCTGTGATTGCCAAAATGGGCGATAAATCCACTGCCAAAGAAAGCATGCAGTGTGCGGGTGTACCTACTGTACCTGGCTCCAATGGTCTGCTGGAATCCGTAGAAGAAGGGCTGAAACTGGCGCAAGAAATTGGCTTTCCTGTATTGTTGAAAGCCACCTCTGGAGGAGGGGGCAAGGGCATTAAATTGGTTGAATCATTCGAGACCTTTCATCAAAAGTGGATGGAAGCCAAGCAAGAAGCTATTGCCTCGTTTGGGAACGATGGGTTGTATTTGGAAAAATACCTAGACCAGCCTCGGCATATTGAGATACAAATTGTGGCCGACCAATATGGAAATGTCATTCATTTGTCCGAACGGGATTGTTCCATTCAACGCAGAAACCAAAAATTGGTTGAAGAATCTCCTTCGCCTTTTATGACGGACGACTTGCGTTCCAGGATGACGGAAGCGGCCTTGAAAGGGGTTTCGTACATAGGCTACGAGGGGGTAGGCACCATAGAATTTTTAGTAGATGCGCATCAGAACTTTTATTTTATGGAAATGAATACCCGCATTCAAGTAGAATATCCTGTTACCGAAGCAGTGACTGGCTTTAATTTGTTGCGTACTCAAATCGAAATAGCTGAAGGTCAACGTTTAACAGTCTCCAATGCCTATCCTAGAAACCATGCCATAGAAGTACGCATCAATGCAGAAGATCCGTTTCATGGTTTTCGACCTTCCCCGGGGAAGGTTACCCATCTGCACTTACCAGGTGGTAGGGGCGTAACCATTGCAAGTCATATATATGCTGGTTATGTTGTGCCCCCTTATTACGATGCCATGATTGCAAAATTAATTGTACGCTCCGATAACCGAGCAGGTGCAATTGCCCGGATGAAGCGCGCATTAGAAGAGTTTATTGTAGAAGGTATCCATACCACGATTCCTTTCCATTTGGCCTTAATGGACAACGAAGCCTTTAAAAAAGGCAATTTTACCACCCGGTTTTTGGATTCTTTTGATTTTTCCACCTTGAAACGTTTAGAGTAAGGTTGTAACAGCCGTTCTCTGTTGTGCAGCAAGTCAATGCTTTGTTTTTTTACAGAAAAAAGGGTACTTTTGGTTATCTATGCACGACTAAATCTTTTTAAAAAGCCATAAATGCTATGCAAAAAAGAGCATCTTTTGGCTTAGCCTGTTTTATTTGTGTGCCGCATTGAAGCCAGGTCGTTGCAAAAGCTTCAAAATAATTTTTTAGCAAATTAACATATGTATGCGATTATAGAAATAGCTGGGAAGCAATTTAAAGTCTCTAAAGAACAGCGTCTCTACGCCCCTAAGTTGCAAAGTGAAGTAGGCACTTCGCTTACCTTTGATACGGTCTTTCTTTTAGAGGATGCGCAAGGGATGGTGGCCGTAGGTGCACCGCTCTTAGAAGGAACGACTGTTGTCGCTCAGGTGTTGGAACATGCCAAGGGAGGCAAAATACTCGTTTTTAAGAAAAAAAGAAGAAAAGGGTATAAAGTGAAGCGGGGACATCGTCAAGACTATACGAAACTGCTCATTGAAGACATTATCAAAAAGTAACAATACAGCATGGCACATAAGAAGGGAGCTGGTAGTTCCAGAAACGGAAGGGAGTCAGAAAGTAAGCGGCTCGGTATAAAAAAATATGGTGGCGAAACCGTTATCGCCGGTAATATTATTGTTCGACAAAGGGGTACGCATTATCATCCCGGTAAAAACGTTGGATTGGGTAAGGACCACACGCTTTTTGCTTTGACCGATGGAATCGTAGTCTTTCGAAAAAGGAAAGATAGTAAGTTTCTTATTTGCATCGACGCCATATAAGATTTGATGCTTGATCGTAGTCTGAAAGCGATTTTGGCATAGCGCATTTTCGGAGCACAATGCTGTTGAGGGCATTATAGGCATAGTAAAGTTGCCTGCTCCCCAGCATACTAGAGCGCTTTTAGGAAAAAATGATGCAAAAGTGTTCATGCACAAAAACCATCCATGGCATGAAAACACTTTGCTGCACAAAAAACCAATAATGCAACAAGTAAACCTGTGCGGGGCGAAGTGCTTGTCTGCAATGCAGTTGCAGTGTGGCATATATGGGGCATATAATCTTTCAAAGGATACTTAAACCTATATGCGTGTTCCCGTAAAAGTCGCTGCTTGTTGATTGGAAAATCAGAAAGTCAACAACAAAAATACAAAAAGCTTAAAATGAGGCCATTGCAATGAAATGGTGTATCCATTTAATTTTTAGGCACTGCTGTGCAATGGTCTCAACATTGGATGCGTAATTTTTAACAAACAAATAAGTAATACGTGCGAACGGGTTTCGCTAAAAAAGTAACACTATGGCAGTAAAAATAAGATTGGCAAGAAGAGGCAGAAGGCATCTAGCAGAGTTTGACATCGTTGTAGCAGATGCACGTGCGCCACGAGATGGCCGCTTTATAGAAAAAATTGGCAATTACAATCCCAATACGTGTCCTTCAACCATTCGATTGAACGAAGAAAGTGCCTTAAAATGGCTCTCACAAGGCGCACAACCAACCGATACTGTGCGTAATTTTTTATCTAAAAAAGGCGTCTTGCTTAGAAGACATCTCCAGATTGGCGTACAAAAAGGAGCCATCACTCAAGAACAAACTGATGAGAAATTTACGCAATGGAAGGCTGCACAAACAGCCAAAACAAGCACATAACCTAAATGGGTTTGTATGTGCGTATGGTTCGGAAAGGGTTGCTGCTTGGTTGAAGAATGGGTCAGTCAATAGAGGGTTGTATCCGTTTCAGTTGTAGCATTTCGGCACAGAAATCCGCCGTATTTGCAGAAATGATGCGGCATTTGCATATGGCCACGTAAACACAAGTAGCTATTCCTAGGATCCTCATTCAATAATTTTTCTAACTTTAAAACCTAAAAATCTTTATTTATTGTTTATGCATATCGAAGAAATTAAATCTAAAGTCATTTCTACTGTTGTAAATGCACTAAACGTTTCAGTGGAGGAAGTAGTTTCCAATGCCCATTTTGTAAACGATTTAGGGGCAGATTCCTTAACCCAAGTAGAATTGATATTGGAATTGGAGACCGCCTTCGAAGCATACGATGTGCACATCGGCGACGAACAAGCAGCTACCCTTCAAACCGTAGAAAGTGTGGTAACGTTCTTGGATCAAGAGATCAACAAAACTGTATAGTATAACCCTTTTGTTTCAATAGGTATGTTTGCTTCAAGCGTAGTGGTTACAGGATTGGGTGCACTGACCCCCATTGGTTCGAATGTGCGCACCTATTGGGAAAATCTCCTATTGGGGGAAAGTGGTGCAGGGTTGATCACCAAATTTGATGCTTCTAAACACAAAACCCAATTTGCTTGCGAGTTAAAAGACTATGCTCCTCAAAATTACTTTGATGCAAAAGAAGCAAGGCACATGGACCTTTTTACTCAGTACGCTATGGTAGCCAGCAATGAAGCCATACAAGACGCGGGTATAACCACTGCCTCCATCGATAAAACACGGGTAGGCGTCATATGGGGATCTGGCATAGGCGGTTTGGGCACAACCGAAGCAGCCGTTTTGGAATTTGCCAGGAACAATATGACGCCCAAAATCAATCCTTTTTTTATTCCCAAAATTATACCCGATATACCTGCTGGTCATATAGCCATCAAATATGGATTTAAGGGACCTAATTTTGCTACTGTATCTGCTTGTGCTTCTTCCGTAAACGCTTTAATAGCAGGTTGTCAGCTTATTCAGCTAGGAGAAGCAGATGTCATTGTAGCAGGGGGTTCAGAAGCCCCTATACTGCAAATGGGTATCGGTGGATTCAATGCATTAAAAGCGCTTTCACAGCGCAACGACTCCTATCTGACTGCTTCGCGTCCATTCGACAAGACCCGAGATGGATTCGTCATGGGGGAAGGAGCTGGTGTCTTGGTACTTGAATCCCATGCGCATGCCCAAAAAAGAGGAGCACCCATCTATGCTGAATTGGTGGGTATGGGTATGGCTGCAGATGCCTATCACATTACTGCCCCTCATTTAGAGGGGGTTTCCTTGGCTTTGCAGCGTGCCTTGACAAATGCTCAGCTTACCCCTGATTGTATTGATTACATCAATGCCCATGGAACCAGCACTCCACTGGGAGACATCAACGAGCTTCATGCGATCCAACAAGTGTTTGGTACCCATGCATACCATATAAACATTAGTTCCACCAAGTCGATGACCGGGCATTTGCTCGGTGCAGCCGGTGCCATTGAATCCGTTGCTACCGTGTTGGCCTTACGGGATCAAGTTGTCCCGCCCACCATGCACCATTGTGTGGTCGATGAGGCAATTGATCCACGCATCAATTTAACCTTAAATAAGGCGGAACGTAGATCTATTTCTTTTGCACAAAATAATGCATTTGGGTTTGGTGGGCATAATGCTTCTATCATTTTTAAGAAATGGGAAGGCTAATTGGATGGATTACCTATTTTCTTTGTAAGAAAGATCCCGCTACCCACCAACTGGTTAGCTTTGTACGGGCTGTTTCTGGTATGATTCCGATCAATCTTTCTTTATATAAAATAGCATTGAGACACAGCTCTATAGAAGAAGGACACACCTCCAACGAACGACTTGAGTTTTTAGGAGACGTTGTATTGTCTTTGATCGTAGCAGAGTATTTGTTCAAAAAATATCCCTTAAAAGGAGAAGGCTTTCTAACAGAGATCCGTTCACGGTTGGTCAACCGAGATTCCTTACACAAATTGGCCCGAAGCATTCACTTAGACAAGGTGTTGCACTACGATACCAATTTGATACGAAGAGTAGGTAATAAATCCATTTATGGCAATGCCTTAGAAGCTTTTATTGGAGCTGTTTATTTAGATCATGGGTACAAACGGTGTAGGAAGTTTGTTTTGGATAAGCTCATCAGCCGTTACATCAGTTTAAAAGAGCTGGTTGAAAACGATACAAATTTTAAAAGCCAAATCATCCACTGGGCACACAAACACCAACTTCAAATTGCTTTTCGAGTTGTTGGCGAAAAACAATACGAACACTATAAAGAGTTTACTGCGCAAGTACTGCTGGGCGAAGAAAGCATTGGTGAAGGTACCGGAAGAACCAAAAAATGTGCAGAGCAAATGGCTGCACAAGCTGCATTGCAACAAGTTGGGTTGGAAGAATCCATGAAATTGGATGGCTAGTCGATCTTCTTTTGTATGTTGCAACAGTAAGTTGAAAGCGTTATAAGCCACATATATTTATTTCATTTTCATGCTACTTTTAGCAACTGCTGGATGCTACTAACGGATAAATTGGTCATGCTAGCAATTGCTTCCATAGAACTACCTTTATTTAGCATCATTTTCAGTAACCTAGCTGCTCCTATTTGTATGCCTCTAGCTTTACCTGGATTCTCACCGACTTCTATACCTTCTGATTTACCGATTGTTATACCCTCTGCTTTATTTAAAATATAAAATTTTTTTTAATCCATCTTATTTTTCGGGAGCCGGATGCGGTAGTTCTGCAAGTCCAGATCTGAGGAGGGGCCTAACTGAGTGATTGGTTGGGTCTACGCACAAAACGGTGTAATACAATATCCAATGCAACACAAAAAAGACGTTTTTGTTTTAAATTTGCTTCGTGTTCTATCTTGCAATGGCCATAAAAATTCCCCAATATTGTTTTTCTAGAGCAGGCGTGATACGTCCTACCAGCGGATCCATACTCCTGCGCATATCGGGCCCTGAAAAACTAGCCTGGGTTAGCCAAATGACAACCATGGATTGGTACTTAACCGCTTTCCATAATGTACGTCTGGGAGCACGTTTGGGGATATGAAACCATACCTCCTAGATCGTGCCCATAACTTTTTAGGAAAATGTGGCGTGTGCGGCGTTCCGGGCAGCATAGAGCTTTCCTACTTCTTGGGCAATGGCTTCCTTTAAGAGGTCTAGATTCAACCCTTGTGTAGCAGAAATAAAAACGGTTTGATAGCCTGTATCGGGATCTAGATACGATCCTTCCAAGGCTTTCAAAGCAAGATCTATGGTAGGTTTAAGGGCTTGGGTTGATGCCGACGGACGTTGTTCTACTTGTTCCAGGAGATCCATTTTGTTAAAAACCAACACACGTGGTTGATTTCCTGCGCCTATTTCTTGTAAGGTCTTGTTGACCACATCTATATGTTCTTGATAATCCGAATGGGTGGCATCTATGACGTGTAAAAGTAAATCCGCTTCCTTGATTTCTGCCAAGGTAGATTTGAAACATTCTACGAGAGTATGCGGCAGTTTGCGAATAAAACCAACCGTATCGGTCAATAAAAAAGGAGTATTATTCAATACAACTTTGCGTATGGTAGCATCTACCGTAGCAAATAACTTATCTTCAGCAAGTACGGCTGCTTTGGAGAGCAGGTGCATCAAGGTGGATTTGCCTACGTTGGTATACCCCACTAAGGCTACGCGAACAAAACCTTCACGGGATTTCTTTCTAGTAATGCATTGCTTCTCAATCTCTACCAATTTGTTGTGCAAGCGCGTTATTTTTTCTTGAATGTTCCGCTTATCCGTTTCCAATTCTTTCTCACCAGGACCACGCATGCCAGGGCTACCTCCTTTTTGGCTCGTAAGGTGTCCCCACATTCGAGTCAGTCTAGGTAATAAATACTGATATTGTGCCAATGCTATTTGTGTTTTAGCCTGTTTGGTTTTAGCCCTCATGGCAAAAATATTAAATATCAGCAAGTTTCTATCCAAAATGCAGCAGCCGAATGCTTGTTCTAGATTGCGCACCTGTGAAGGAGAAAGCACATCGTCAAAAACAACATAGTCTATATTTTGAGCTTTTACCAAAGCAGCTATTTCTTCGACTTTTCCTTTGCCTACCACGGTGGCAGCTTGTGGACCATCCAGTCTTTGCAGAAACGTATGCACGGTTTCCAGTCCCCACGTACGTGCCAAAAAAACAAGTTCTTTAACGTGTTCCTCTGTTTTTGCAAGGGATTGACGAGGCGTAATCAGGGCTACTACAATACCCAATTTAGGTGGCTTCATGGTTTGCAAACCGGCTTTTTCCTTTTTTATTATTGACATAAGGGTACAAGGATTAAAAGAAAGAATGAAGCAATTTATGAAAACTATATATGCCATCCAACTGCAGTTTCCCATCGATGGCACCAAACAGCTATATTAAAATGAAATGAAGATGCGGGAAGCAGGAAAAAAGCCATATACTTGTATTATGAAAATAACACTAACCTCAACCTAACCTCAACATAAGTCCAATCGCTCAAAGCACAGCATAAAACAGAGCGAGACAAGCGTATAGCGGATCGGATTAAAGCAGTCCTTTTAATACACGAAGGATGGAGTTGTTAGTGCGGCAGCAAAAGTTTTATTAATAAGCGAAGGTAGTATAGTCAGACATGTTTCTGCTTGCGTATCAGAAAAGAAATTATGCCCTTCAAATGGTGGTTTCACCTCGGAATTAACCTCAGAACAAACAGAAACCTTACAAGCCCATTTAGAGGACCATACCTATTTTTCTACCAAATCAATCGTCAACTACGTAGGTGCGATTGGATTTAAGTATGTCCCCCTAAATAGTTTTTCAGGTTTGGTAGGTATGTCGCTAACAGTACAATGGAACATACCACTGTGATCGGCATGGTATAGAGATCCTTACCAAATAAGAGCGGGCACAGCGCACCACCCAGCGCAATGCCCAGTTCTTTATCCAAGAACGCATGGGCTTTGTTTGCATAAAAATCTATGTAGGGTGCAACCACAATCCCCCATCTTCATGCTGATTAAGTATATTAGATTGGAACGAAGATGTTGGGCTTTAGCGCTGACAAAATGTTTTTTTTCTCCGTACTTTTGTCTAGATTTCTCTGCTGGTTCTATATAACTGGTTTTTTTGCATGGTTTTGCGCTGATTCAATAAAATAATCTGATACACTGTATGAAAAAAACGAATCCAAGTCCATGGCGTGGCATAACCCACCCATCGTTGCGGTACTTAGCTGCCCTTGTCGCAGTTGTTTCGAGCCTTGTGGTGAATCATGCATCTTGTCATAGGAACGATGCGCAAATTGCTGCCGAAACGCAGATCCAGACCTGCTTTGCACCAGGTGGAGATTGTATGGGCCTGATTGTATCCAATATAGATGCTGCTAGAGTACGCATTTTGGTACAAGCCTATGTATTTACTTCGCAAAAAATTGCCGATGCCTTGATTCAGGCATACCAGCGCAATGTAGAGGTGCAGTTGCTGATAGACAGAGGTGCTGTGGTCTCTCGGGGTAGTAAAATCAATCTGCTCCTACAAGCCGGTATTCCCATACGAATCGATAAAACAGTAGGACTTGCACACAACAAAATCATGATTATCGACGATGTATGTGTGCTTACAGGCTCTTTTAATTGGACCGACAGTGCCCAAATCCGCAATGCAGAAAACCTTGTAATGATACGCGGCAAGACGCATTGTAGTTCCTTTAAAGAAAATTGGCACAAACGGGCCTCGGCAGGAGAATGGTTGTTGCGCACGTCTGCAGCTGATTGATCCATATGGTTGACCGAAGGGGGGAGCGTCCTTATGTTTTGGGCGCCAAAAAGTTGGAGCTGGCTTTGATTTGTTTGCTCCTCAATTGTCCACAAGCAGCATCGATGTCCGTGCCATGTTCTCCACGTACCACTGCAGAAATGCCTTGTGCACGCAAGAGAGACACAAACCGATGAATGGCTTTGGGTTCGCTTCGTTTGTAGGGGTCGAGTTCGTGTACGGGATTGTAGGGAATAAGGTTTACATGTATCAAATGCAGTCGGTTGCCAGATAGGATTAAGTTGGCTAGCTCAAATGCACAAGATTCTAAGTCGTTGATATCTTTGAGCAATAGGTATTCAAGTGTTACCTTTCTGTTTGTATGCTGTAGGTAATAGTCTATCGCTTCCATCAGCTTTTCTAAGGGAAATGCTTTGTTGATTTTCATCAACTGGGTACGCAAGGCATCGTTTGCTGCATGCAAAGAGATGGCTAGGTTTATCTGTAAGCCTTCGTGGGCAAATGCTTTTATTTTATGGACCAAACCACTGGTGGAGACGGTAATGTGTCGTGCTCCGATGGACAATCCTTTTGGGTGGTTCACAATCTGTATGAAACGCAATACATGGGCATAGTTGTCAAAAGGCTCTCCAATGCCCATGATTACGATGTGACTGATGCGTTTGGGCTTCGTTTCTAGATCCAGTTTCTTTTGTAGAAAGAGCACTTGTGCTACCATTTCGCCAGCAGTGAGATCTCTTTTTTTGGGTAGAAGCCCGCTTGCACAAAAACTACAGCCAATATTGCACCCTACTTGTGTGGTGACGCAGATAGAAAGTCCGTATGTATGTTCCATAAGCACGGTCTCGATTGCATTGCCATCGGCCAACTCAAACAAGCATTTCATGGTGCCATCTTTGGAACGTTGCATGCATGTTTCTTTTAAGGGAACCAATGAGAAATGTTCGTTTAGTAACGCACGAGTTGCTAAGCTCAGATCGCTCATGTCAGCAAAGAACGTTACCCGTTTGACATAAAGCCATCTCCAAACTTGTGCAGCACGGAAAGCACGCTCACCTTGGTTGGTGAACCAAAGACCAAGTTCTTGTTCGGTTTGGTCGTAGATGGATGGTTTGGGAAGATGCATGGCTTTTTTTAGGGATGTGTTTTTTAAGTATAAAATACATTATTTAGGTTAAACCTGCTCTTTGCGTCAACTGGCTTTTGTAGCAACGGTTGCAACAAAGCTTAGGCCGTTGCAACCTTTTTGGAGGTATATTTTTCAAGTCTAAGCGCGGTTGGGCCAAACCCCATTGCTTTCAGTTGCGTGATCCCTGCGTCGATCATCTGTGGATTTCCGCATAAGTAGACCAAGTCGGTAGCGGGATTTAGGTTCAGTGTACAAAAAGCAGTCTGTACATAGCCTGTATATTGGTACGGTAGGGTAGGAGTGGGTTCTCTGCTGAGGTATGCACGAAAGCAGAAACGGTTGTATTTTTCGGCAAAGTTCAGAAAATCTTCTGCGTACAGGATGTCTTCGGTACGCCGTACGCCCAATAGAATGGTTGCCTTCATCGTTTGATGTGTTGCTAAGCGTTGTGCAAGCGTAGGCAACATGGAGCGGTAGGGCGCGATACCTGTCCCAGTAGCAACGAATACATACTGTATGGGCGTTTCTGTTTCGTGTAAGACGAGTCGTCCTGCAGGACCAGTGGCCAGCAGTTCGTCTCCTAGGTTGAGTTGAAACAATATGTTTGTAGCAAAGCCACCTGCCACGGGAGCTATTGCAACGTCGAATGCAGCGGATGCTTGGGGGCTATTGGATAGGCTATAACTCCGTCGTACGCATTGGCCATTTGTGTGGGGCAAGAGGAACGTGATAAATTGACCAGGTAAAAAGCCCAGTGGGCATCCATCCGTGCGTTCAAATGTCAATTGTAAGACGCTGGTTGTAAGCATCTTTTTCCCAATAAGCTTGCATTTAAATTGGTTCTGTTTCATGTTTTATACGTTGAATCGAAAGAGTATTACGTCTCCATCTTGGACTATATAATCTTTCCCTTCTATGCGCAGTTTGCCTGCTTTCCGACACGCGGCTTCAGTTTTGAACCATGCATAGTCTTGGAAGGAAATTACTTCTGCTTTAATGAATCCCCGTTGAAAGTCGCTATGAATCACGCCGCCTGCTTGGGGAGCTTTGGTTCCATTTGTAATGGTCCACGCTTGGACTTCTTCTGGACCTACGGTAAAATAGGTAAGAAGGTCCAGTGTAGTATAGGTACATTGGATCAATTTAGTAAGACCAAATTCGGTAAGCTGGTACGCTGCTAAGAAGAATTGTTTTTCCTCATCCGTGAGTCCATTAAGCTGAGTTTCTAGGGCCGCACATCCCACTAGGACAGCCGCGTCTTGTTCTGCCACAGCTTCTTGAAGGGCCATAAGGTGTGGATTCTTTTTTCCAAGTAGGGTAGCCTCATCTACATTGGCAAAATAAATGACCGGTTTGATGGTTAACAGTTGCCAATCCCGAACGATGGGTTGGTCTATTTCATCTATTTGAATGGTGCGTGCATCGTTTCCGCGTTCCAGTTCTGCTAAGAAGTGTTTCAATACGTTGCATTCTTGTTGGCCTTTTGGTCCATTTTTTGCTGTCTTTTCCAGCTTTTTGGTAAGTGTATCGATGTCTTTGCACCTTAGTTCGTGTTCGATCACCTGTTTGTCAAATACAGGATCTATGCTTCCGGCCACATGCTCTACGTTTTCGTCTTCAAAGCATCTAATAACATGTACAATCGCATCTACTTCGCGAATGTTTCCTAGGAATTTATTTCCCAATCCTTCTCCTCGATGGGCATCTTTGACCAATCCGGCTATATCGACAAATTCGATCGAAGTTGGTACGATTTGTTTGGAATTTGCCAATGCAGCAAGAAGTTCCATGCGTTTATCAGGTACCCATACCTTTCCCTCATTTGGCTCTATGGTGCAAAAAGGAAAATTTGCTGAAGCAGCATTTCCATTGGATAAGACATTAAAAAGCATAGACTTACCTACGTTGGGTAAACCAATAATTCCACATTTTAAAGGCATTCTATAAACTCTAGTGGTTATGCATCTCTTATTGCTTAGAGCTGCTTACTGACAATTTGTAGACAAACGCTATACATACTAGCTATATGCGTACATACTGTATCCGACGCTTTCTACTTCCTTTTTTCGATCAACGCTTGATTTTTTGCTACCCCTGTATTAAGATAGAAATACGGAGCAAGGAGATCTATGGCACACGAGCCAAAATACTGCGTCTTTTATTTGGATTAAGTATATCGGTGGTATGCTGCGGTTTTCTCAAATATCCTACAACTTGAACCGATACAATCTTGCTATGGCAACTACCCTCTACTGTATTTCGAATAGTTCCTTGTTCCCTGAAGGTCTTTCTGGATTGCGATCAAATTGATCAAAATCGTAATCGGCCATGAGTTGTGTTTTGAGGTGGCGTACTACATCGTTCAGTGCATGAATGAACTTATTCACGTCCTCTTTGTATAGAAAAATTTTGTGTTTTTCATAGGTTAGCCCTTCTTCTTCTGTCTTTTTTTTACTTTCTGTAATTGTAAGATAATAATCTTTACCCTTGGTAGATTTTATATCAAAGAAATAAACTCTTTTACCTGCATTGATTCTTTTAGAGTAAACTTCCTCCAATCCGGTGCGTATTTCCACTTTTGCTGCTAATTTTTAGGGTTAAAAATATGTGTTGCACGTTTTATTGTAATTCAATCAACTTTTGTGTAAAAAACGCTTTTTTTCTATTAGTTCTTCCTTCGTTTCGGGATGGTCTAGGTCTAATACACAGCAATCCACGGGGCAAACAGCAGCGCATTGTGGTTCTTCGTGAAAACCTACGCATTCTGTGCATTTCTCCGTTACAATGTAAAAGGTATCGTTTGCATAAGGAGGATTCGGTGTGGTTGCATCCTGTATTTCCCCATTAACGTCTATAACGTTTAATTCCGTGCCTTGTGCAAACTGCCATTCCATACCCCCTTCGTATATAGCCGTATTAGGGCATTCTGGTTCACATGCGCCACAATTGATACATGCATCTGTTATGCGTAAAGCCATTTTTTTAACGAATTGTCTTAGAATCTTTTTTTAGCTTCCTTTAACTACAAGGCTAAATTTAGTAGAAATAAGAGATTACAGCAAATCTTTTGCGCTTCTTTGCTTTTTTTGTTGGGTTTTTTACGCTACACAAGGGTTCAAAAGTAGTTTGGTAGGCTTTTGGGTTAAATCCATACGGCATACCCCCCTTGGTTGCAAACAACCCAATGCTTCTCATGCTCCTATTGGTTGCTGTTGTTGCTTTTTGCAACGATTGTGTTAAGGCCGTTGCAGTGAAACCCCTTCTAGGACCTGCTTTAATGTTCGTTCCGTTTAAAACCGTACATACGTGTATGCTATGGGTTTTGGTGTTGCGATAGCGTTCTTTCAGAACAAGTTATAAAAGGGCTCTATTGCTGCAACTGTTGCAACTTGCAGTGCAGCAACCTTCAGTTGCAACGGCCTCAAGATGTGTTTGCTTCATGTCTACAATTAAATTTCCAATCCGATTTCTAAAATCTCCAGTTCGACTATTCCAGAAGGCGTTTCAATGATTGCCGTTTCGCCTACTTTTTTGCCCAATAAACCTTTGCCCATTGGAGAGTTAATGGATAGTTTGCCTTTTTTTAAGTCGGCTTCTTCTTGTGAAACAAGCATAAAAACAGATTGTGTGCCTGTTTTTTTATTGCATACGCGTGTTTTGCAGAGAATAGAGATGCGGGTTAAGTCAATTTCGCTTTCATTTAAAACCCGAGCATTTGCTATGAGTTTTTCCAGAGAAGCAATTTTCGCTTCCAGTAAACCCTGGGCATCTCTTGCGGCGTCGTATTCTGCATTTTCACTTAAGTCTCCTTTTTCACGGGCTTCGGACAATGCATCGGCAATTTTTATGCGTCCTTCGCTTTTGAGCAAGCTAAGCTCTTTTTTAATTTGTTCTAGACCTTCTTCTGTGTAATAAACCATGCTTCTTCTGATCTTTATATGATGGGTATATAAGCGCTCTTTCCTAACTTGTCCTGGTTTGCCATTTTGGTGTCATGTTTGGGTTCCCCGCATGTTACAGTATGCAGGGCTAATTGACTTCAGTCCTCCTAAAAACTCCTTACCCAGTACTTTGTTCTGAAAGACCCCCTATGGCTTGTTTGTAAAAAAAGCTTATTATAATCCGTATGTACGTTCATGCATGTTGCGTTGGTATGCGCATTACAAAAGCATGGATGCAAAAAGGAGGAAAAAGGCTGCTAAAAGCATACTGAATTTATACCCAGCAAGCATTGGTATCGCTACAAGGCCTGTGTGCATGCCTATAGACAATAGGGCAAGCAAGATAGCTACAAACTTTGCAATGGTTTTTACGTTACTTTTCATCGTTCTTTTTGTTTTGAAACTGTTTTTTGTTAGTTCTGTATGCTACAGCTGAAATAGGCTATGACTAAATTCCGACTAATTTTACGATATTTTTGATGCCTTTTTATTTTTTACTGCTAATTTAGCCATAAAGAAATTAATTTTGTGTCTAAGTACCTATTGAGGCCGTTGCAATGAACCTTGTAGGAATCTATTTTGGCATTCGTTCTGTAGGCAAACCCCACATAACACATACATCTGCATATGTTGTGGTTCTCCAGGATTGCCATGTTATGATCCATACAGCCTTCAAGTGCAACGGTCTCAAAACATATGATCAAATGTGCAGCAAAAGGCATAAATATAAAACATTACAAAGAAAGTGGCAATAATAGGGCACGATATACGCAAGGCAAAAGAATGTTTGTTGGCTGGAAAGATAGTGGCTATTCCTACAGAAACAGTATATGGATTGGCTGGTAATGCGTACAATCCAGATGTAGTGGCTTCCATTTTTACGGTAAAAGAACGGCCCTCATTTGATCCTTTGATTGTCCATACGGATTCCTTACACAAAGCAATATGCTTTGTAGCACAGATGCCCCCACTTGCTTGTCGATTGGCCAAATGGTTTTGGCCAGGTCCACTGACCTTGCTTTTGCCCAAAAGACAGGTGATACCAGACTTGGTTACAGCTGGTTCCCATTGCGTAGGGGTCCGTATACCGAATCATTTGCTGACGTTGCGGCTGTTGCAGGTATTGCCCTTTCCACTTGCTGCTCCTAGCGCGAACCCCTTTGGCTATATAAGTCCTACTACGGCTCAGCATGTAGCAGATCAATTTGGGCATAAAATAGCATACATTTTAGATGGGGGGGCTTGTGCGGTTGGGGTAGAATCTATTATTGTTTCCTTTGATGGAGACAAGCCAACGATACGGCGACTTGGTGGGATTACTCGATCGGCATTGGAACAGGTAGTAGGTCCTATGGCGATGCAGTTGCAACACGCCCCTCACAGGCCTTGCATGCCGGGTGCCCTGTTTTCGCATTATGCGCCCAAAAAAAGATTGGTTATAGGGGAGCTGTCTGCTTTAATTGCCCAATACCATCCTATAAAGCGCGTGGGAATTTTGTCTTTTCAGACCCGTTATCCAGAAATTCCAGCGCAAAATCAGGTCTTACTTTCTCCTAAAGGATGTCTCGAAGAAGCTGCAAAAAATTTGTTTCAGGGATTGCGTTTGTTGGATGTTATGGATATTGATCTAATTTTAGGCGCATACGTGCCCAATCATGGGATTGGGGAAGCGGTGAACGATCGGTTGCGGAGGGCACAATCCAAGCTGTGTTAGCATGGAATAAAATCGGTGTGGACTTGAAGGGATTCGAACCCCTAACCGCTGCATCCGTAGTGCAGTGCTCTATCCAGTTAAGCTACAAGTCCAGCTGCTTTTTTTATGCTACAGCATTTTTACCCAAAAAGCAACTAATTACGTAAAACGAAAGTTACAATTAGGCTGTTAAACAACCCCCTACAAAGGTACAAAACAAAAACAAATTTCAAAGGAATACTTTGACATTTATAGAAAAAAGGGTAGCTTTGTTAAAAGTTTCTCTATATCCATTGTTACTTAATTTTAGATGAAAAAAAAGTTTTTACCTTGGTTCTTGTGCTTTGCGCATACCACTTACGCTCTCTATGAAGCACCTTCTGTTCCTGTTCGGGAAAACACAGCTGCGATAGAAGCTGTAGACACGTCTTTGTCTGATGATCCGTCCCAGCTGTCCGAAGAGGAAGTGGTTGATACGTATGTTCCTCTTATTGAGAACTATCCTCTCTTTTCCATTGAAATTTTAAGGGGCGATTGGTTGCATCAACCTGCTTCTTCCGTTGTGCTCCCTGTGAAGCAATTTGATTTCTCTAGCATATTTCATGGCAATGTTGTATTGCTGTATGGCATTCGACTGGGAAAATCCCGTTTTGCGTTGTGCCCAGGTATTGGGTATAGCAGCTTGCAATATGCTTTTGCTGGTAAAAAAGCAGGAGGAGATATTCTGTATAAAACGCTCAAGCGAGAGCGTAAAGACCGTACCGAATGCCAAGATATAGATGCCAATACCCAGTTGGGAGAAGGGACCACTGTAATGCGTTCGACCTGTACCATTCCTTATTTTGATATTTTACTCCGATCCCGTTTTAACAGTGTCTTGGACGAGCCACAAGGAGGGTTTCATTTTTGGCTAGGGGTAAAGCTTGGGATCCGGATGAATGTCATGACCAAGATTCATTACACCGAATATGATGCATCTGATGGTTTTCTCATTAGATCCGGTAGTTTTAATATGAAACGCTTTGCTTGTGGTGCACAGGCTGGGTTGGGTTACCATCGATTTGGCTTGAATGGGGGGTATACCTGGATGTCTCTTTTTGAAAAGCAACAAGGTCCAAATGGTTCAAATGCTGTTTGTCCGTTTGGATTGGGTATCTACGTAAACTTGCTGTAAAAAACCAATTTTATCCTGTTTGGAGCGGCAGCTTCCGAGGGGGGCTGCCCAGTTCTGCCATGCTTTCATCCCAAAATTGATCTCAAAGGGACGTAATGCCTCCCCATCCGTGCCCCACATGGCGCATGCGCATTTGGGATTAGAAAAAAGAACGTTGTAGCAGCATATTCGGGCCATCCAGTTTATTGCGGTATCGTTGTGGATCTATGGCGGAGTGGACTTGTTTTTTTAAGGGATAAAGATCCCTTTGTATCCCTGCCCTGTTCGCACTTCGATTTTAGATACACAGTATGCATAATATTTTTTCAATTGTATGCGATTTCTTTGCAGGTTACAAATAATTTTCGTAAATTAGCTTGAGTATACGCAAGTGGGGTAGTTTTTGTTGTATTTATCCTTCTTTTTTGTTTTTTTGGGGGGATGCCAGAGTGGCCAATTGGGGCGGACTGTAAATCCGTTGCTGTATAGCTTCGAAGGTTCGAATCCTTCTCTCCCCACACAGGTATGTACAGATTGGCGTACGGACATAATGCCAAAGGGGACCATAGCAGGTTTCATTGCAACCATATCGCCCTTGGATTTAGGCATTTTGCATTTGTTGGGAACGTAAGCGGGAGTAGCTCAGTTGGTAGAGCGACAGCCTTCCAAGCTGTAGGTCGCGAGTTCGAGCCTCGTCTTCCGCTCTTTAGGGCCGGTGTAGCTCAGTGGTAGAGTGCTTCCTTGGTAAGGAAGAGGTCACGGGTTCAAGTCCCGTCATTGGCTCCATGTTTGGAGTTAATGCGTACTTTTGCTTAAGTACAAAAAGTATTTCTTTGTTATTTTTTATTAAAAACCCAAAACACAACTATGGCAAAAGCAACATTCGATCGATCAAAGCCACACGTAAACATTGGTACCATTGGTCACGTAGACCACGGAAAAACAACTTTAACAGCTGCCATTACCGCTGTTTTGTCTAAAGCAGGGTTGGCGGAGGAGGTAGCGTTTTCGGCTATCGATGCTGCCCCAGAAGAAAAAGAACGTGGTATTACCATTAATACAGCACACGTAGAGTATCAAACAAAGGCACGACACTATGCCCACGTGGATTGCCCTGGTCACGCTGACTACGTTAAAAATATGATTACCGGTGCTGCTCAAATGGATGGTGCTATATTGGTAGTAGCCGCAACAGATGGCCCTATGCCTCAAACAAGAGAGCATATTCTTTTGGCCAGCCAAATCGGTGTTCCTAATATTGTGGTTTTTTTGAATAAGGTCGATGCCGTAGACGATCCTGAAATGATCGAATTGGTAGAGTTGGAAGTGCGGGAACTGCTTAGTGCGTATAAATTTGATGGGGACAGAACGCCTATCATTCGTGGCTCTGCGCTGGGTGCATTGAATGGAGATCCTGCTTGGGAAGCCAAGGTACAAGAACTAATGGATGCAGTAGATGGACACATTCCATTGCCTGTACGGTTGGTAGATCGTGATTTCTTGATGCCTGTAGAAGGGGTGCTCACCATTACAGGACGTGGAACAGTTGCTACCGGTAGGGTAGAGCAAGGTGTCATTACCTCTGGAAGTCCAGTAGAAATTGTAGGTATGGGGGCTGAGAAGTTAACCTCTACGGTTACAGCTATAGAAATGTTCCGTAAGATATTGGATCGAGGGGAAGCTGGAGACAACGTTGGGCTCTTACTCCGTGGTATCGATAAGGGTAGCATACAACGCGGAATGGTTATCTGTAAGCCAGGAAGCGTTAAGCCACACAGTCGATTTAAGGCCGAGATATATGTATTAACCAAAAAGGAAGGTGGACGACACACGCCGTTTTTCAACAAATATAGGCCACAGTGTTATTTTAGAACCGCAGATGTTACAGGTGAAGTAAAGCTGCCTAAAGACGTTGAAATGGTGATGCCCGGTGACAACGTAAACTTAGAAATTACCCTGATTACTAGCATCGCTATGGAAGCAGGGTTGCGGTTTGCCATTCGTGAAGGCGGTAGAACAGTGGGTGCTGGAAGGGTTGCCGAAATCATTGAATAAAATTGAATAAAAAGAAACGTTTCGTTGCTTTTTCCTTGTTTTGGTAGGCAGGAGACTTTGCTAAAACAAGGAACTCCTTGTTTTAGCAAAGTCTGTTGTTCTTACCCTTTTTTTGAGCTTTTATACAAACTTATACGGGTGTAGCTCAATTGGTAGAGTAATGGTCTCCAAAACCATAGGCTGGGAGTTCGAGCCTCTCCACCCGTGCATACAAAATATGTCAAAAGTAAAAACATACATACGTAATCTAATACAGGAAGTAAGGTATAAGATTACTTGGCCTGCCTATCATAAATTGCAAAGCAGTTCCGTGCTTGTACTTGTAACTTCTTTTATATTTGCATTGCTTATTGGACTAATTGATTGGTCCTTTAAGAAAATTTTTGTCTGGTTTTATACTATTTTCTAAATAAAAAACGGACTGGTTAAATGAATGGACCAAAGTGGTATGTGCTTAAGGTAGTCAGTAAGCAAGAAGAAAAAATAAAAGCAAATCTACAAGCAGAGCTTGTAAGAAAAAATTTGCAATCGGTTGTGGATGAAATATTCATTCCCTACGAAAAAGTGTATGAAGTACGCGAAGGAAAAAAATATGTAAAAAACAAAAACATGTTTCCCGGCTACCTGTTTCTCCATGCAGACCTTTCAAATGGGTTGCTGATACAGCTTTTAAAGAGTGTAACAGGATCTTTGGGTTTCTTGGGTGTTAACGGAAAAAGAAACAGTAGAGAGCCTGCTCCATTGAGCCAAGCAGAAGTGGAACGTATCATCGGTAAAACAAAGGGGGCAACCTCGGTAGACCTTAGCCTACATGCTATTTTTGGCGTAGGGGAACCCATTGAAATTACAGATGGCCCTTTTGAGGGTTTTTCTGGAAAAATCCAGGAAATCTTTGAAGAAAAGAAAACACTCAGTGTGGTTGTTAAGATTTTTGACGAACGAAGCACTCCTGTAGAATTAAGTTATACGCAAGTCAAGAAACTTTTTTAACGTATTCTTTTTAGGTTTTTATAATTAATACAAGTATGTCTAAGCCAATTTTAGGTTATGTAAAACTGCAGGTAAAAGGCGGCTCAGCGAATCCATCCCCACCCGTAGGTCCAGCATTAGGAAGCAAAGGGGTCAATATCATGGAATTCTGTAAGCAATTTAATGCTAGAACAAAAGACCAACAAGGGGAAATACTGCCTGTAGTCCTTACCATATACCACGATAAATCCTTTGATTTTATTGTTAAAACGCCTCCTGCTGTTGTTGCGATCTTGAAACACGCAGCCATCACAAAAGGATCAGCTGAATCTAATAGGAAAAAAGTAGGACAGATTACTTGGGCAAAAATTCAACAGAT
>JAYTOH010000001.1:0-2129 GCA_043747895.1 Amoebophilaceae bacterium | reverse complement strand
GGTGGCTTGCGGCTTTACTGAGGCGGCTGCGCAACTTCTCGTAGAACAGGTCGACGTATCTCTTGCCTTTAAACAGCGCCTGCGCCAATTGGTGGCCCGCGGGGAATTTATGGAGATCCCCAACCACTGTTATCAAGCAGTGGCGCAACAATACAAAGCGCCAAAGGATGTCTCCCATGCTGCGCAGGCCACAGCGCTGTTAGAGAAGCTAAAATCTAGCCTTACCGCTGGGCCAGCAGCGTTTTTTCAAAAAACGGCAGCAAGCCTCGACCCGACGCATACCCCTACCATTTTGTTTTTTGAATGATGTAAATGTGTTACATTCGTTAGGTAGAAAACATCCATTTTTATGAATTAATAATATGTCTAATAAAAAGCCAAGGATCAATGTAACCTTTGACGCATCGGTTGCTGGTATGATCTCTGAATTAGCACATCAGGAACAGAAATCGGTCTCTAGTTTGGTTAGAGAATTAACTATGGATGGAGGCTCTTGAAAAAAGGGAGGACTTTCTATTGTCAAGTATTGCTTTAAAAAGAGAACAGACCCATTCTAAAACGTACAGCTACAGTCTCCAAATTTGGTCTTGTACAAGAGATCGATCAAAAGCTCCTCATGACCAAGGGAGCGAAAACGACCCGTGGAGATCCTTCTTTTCGACAAAAGTGCTGTAAAGCTGCATTAGGCAGAGATTCTTTTCTCTAGGAACGAAATATGCCATTTGAGATAGGGCATGAGGGTACAGTTTAGTTTATTTGCTACCAATCCATAGCCTGGGATGGTGTAATTGGGTACTTGCTTGATGTTAGAGGTGGGTCCATGCAAGCGTCGCATGACCCTAAAAGCCATGCCTCCATAAAGTTCTCCTCTAGAAAACAGCTTGAGTTCTGAGCCAAACATGCCTCCGAAGAAGCTTGCCATATCATGTGAGGGGGTGCTGGTAGGCGTACTTGTTGGCAAAATGGTTGGGTGAAAACGGCTCATTCCATAGGCTATGCCTATATAGGCATGCGTTCGAGGATTGAGTACTTGTACATATCGTAATGCAACCATACCGTAATGACCTTCTGTTTGGTATGCGCAGGTATTTCCATGCCGTTTTTGATTGGGTCGATCACAAGCATGTCCTATAGTAAAGAAGAGTTGTATGTCTTTACGGAAATGGAAATCGATGCCGCCTTCATACCGAAGGTATTGTTTTTGTGCACAAGAACGCAATAGTCTGAACCAGTCTAACCGTATGCCCATATGTTGTAATACAGGGACGTATATGGGCACATCTATGGGTTTTGGAACCAAGGTTTGCGCGAACAGGTCCAATACTTGTTTGGGTGCCTCCTGTGTTAGGGGAGGGGCATCTGTTGCTGCCTCGGCATCTGATGGGTGTGTTTTTGATGGGTTATGGGTTGCTTGATGCACAAACGGCAGGCCATTTTCTTCTGAATGGGCCCATAAAACAACGTTGTGCAAAAATATGCTTAAAATGAAAATAAAAACAAACTTTATGCGTATCGATTGGTGCATGGTACAAGGTTCAAATACAGTTTGGGCATTGCCATAGCGTTCTTTCAGAACTTGTTCTGATAGGTCGTTTTTGTGTTATACGTTTCGTTCTGCAAAGGCTCTCATGAACCTTTCTATGGTCCATTTTGGGGTTATTTTCGTACTTCATTTTACGTGCGGAAATGCCTAAAATGGGACAGATACAACCTTTAGGTGCCACGACCTCAGTTTGTGTAAAAAAACGGATTACTACCGTACGGCCATGATCCACCTTGCTTTTGCGTGTAGGTCTTTGTGCAATACGGTTTCCTTAAACTGTGCACGGTGTAACAAATCTACGATCTTTTTACTAAATACTTCATTTATTTCTAGACAGAGTGTGCCCTTTGGTTCTAGATGCGCACGAGCCAGTTGAATGATGCGTTTGTAAAACACAAGTGGGTTGGTATCTTCCACAAACAACGCCAAATGAGGTTCATAGTCTAAGACGGTTGGTTTCATGTACTTTTTTTCTTGCATGCGTACGTAGGGTGGATTGCTTACGATCAAGGACCAACGACGCGGTGGCAATGCTTGGGTAAGGATATCTGCCTGTATGTATTTGATCGCAACGCCCAATTTTCGG